>JAFGHO010000098.1 GCA_016930085.1 Spirochaetales bacterium | reverse complement strand
CTCGGCAGTGGGTTCCGCAGTCGGGATTGGTGTTTCGGTCGGTTCCGCCGTCGGTTCGGCAGTAGGTTCCGAAGTCGGCTCGGCAGTAGGCTCAGCGGTCGGTTCGGCAGTGGGCTCGGCGGTCGGCTCTACGGTGGGTTCGGCAGTGGGCTCGGCGGTTGGTTCCACGGTTGCCTCGGCAGTCGGTTCTGCCGTCGTATCCGGAGTCGGTGCCTCAACCGGGGCGGTCGGCGCCGTTGACGTATCGCCCTCCTGTTCGTCAAGCACACCCCACAGACCGGGATCGCGGCATGTCACAAATGATATGAGTGAAATGATGACAAATAAACAAAAAACAGTCTTTTTCTTCATTGCTTTTATTTCATATCACATATTTTAAAACGCTTTTTACGCTTGATTAATTCTTTTACGCTTCCGCTTTGCTTCTGTTTATAATATAACATCAAAAAATGCGATTGTCAATTTCTTTGTTTCTATTTTTCACTTCCCTTTTTTACCGCTTTTCTGGTATAATAAACCATGAAACATACCGTGGCCGCCTGTTTTTTTCTTGTCGTATCCGTGTTTCCCCTCTTCTCTTCCGAAGAAGGGCTGCGGATTGCGGGAGATATCGAGGCGTCTCCCATGGTCTATGATCCTGTTTACGCTATCATCGGTCTGACCCTGAGAACATCCTGCATGGTCGGTTACATGTCGGGTTCATACACGGCGGGTGTCGAAGGGGCGTTCGATTATTCCTTCTTCGAAGGAGAGGTCGAAAGCGGCGGTTCTGTGGGCGGAAACTGGACGACATTACGGGTGTTGTTCGACCAGTACTTCGAACCGGATTCCTTCTACTCGATAAAATGGGGTACGGGATTTATCTGGCTCAACAATTCCCTCGAGACATCCGGTACCGGGTCCGAAACCCTGGATTGTTACGGTATTACCTTTCAATTCCACCTCAAGATTATACCGCCCTGGGATTTCATCGATATCGAAACAATCCATCGAATCGATCTTCTCTATTCGTTTAATGACCGGGGCGGGATAACGTCCATGGCCCCGCATTATTACGGCGGACTCAGAATCAACGCCCACCCCGGCCTGCCGTGGCTTACCGTCTATCTCGATTCCTATATTAAGTACTGGAGTTATTCCGGCGGCACACAGGATATCGATACCGGTATCGTGAACGCTGGAATCGGCGTCGCCTTCGATCTGCCCCTTGGCGGATCGCAAACCGAACAAACCGTTGTTCACGAAGGCGGAATCGAAACCGCTGCGGTCAATGAAGAAACGACCCCGCCCGCTCTGCTGCCTCTCAAAAACGGGAAAAAGGGGGATAAAATCCATATTCATAATATCCGGTTCAAGACAAATACCGACACCCTCATGGCAGAATCGATCCCGGTTCTGGAAGATATTATAAAAATTCTGGAAGAAAACCCTCACCTTGCCGTCTCCATATCGGCTTACACGGAATACATGGAAAATCCCGCCGAAGAATACAAATTATATACAAGCAGAGCGAAACGAATAAAGGATTTTTTTGTCGAGAGGGGTATCGGCGAACACCGATTAAAAATCAGTTCTATCGGCCAGATCGTTCTTTCGAATGAAGATAAATCCCCGACGGTCGTGTTCGAGATTATCGATAACGGGACACGGTAGCCCATTATTTTGGAAAAACCGATTGACCTCTTTATCGGTGTGTTATATCGTATTATAACGTGAAAACTTCCATAATTAGCGTAATAATTAAAAAATGGGTATTAATGTCCGGCTTTTTTCTGTCGATTCAGAAAGAAGGGGCTCATAAAAGGGTTCCTGTAATATGAGAAGTATAAGTCTAAAATTAAGCATACTCTACATTTTCCTTGCCATCGTCAACATCTCATTTTTTACCATCATCATATTCGAAAATCAGATTGACCTTATCACCGAAACCTCGAAATATCAGACACAGGAGTTCGCCAATACCATCTATTCCCAGATAGAATCGCTCCGTTGGGAGATCCTTCGAAGCGAGGAGGTTCTCACGGAAGACCGTGTTCTGGATAACATTATGGAAATTTGCGATAATATGCTTTCAGACTATATAATTTTTACGGAAACGGGAAGAATCCTCCACCAATCACGCAGCGATGTTACCCTTGACCAATCCAATATGATCGACGCGCAAAAGGCGCTCGCTAAAAAGGAGTTTATGGGACAGCTTTATTATTCGCGAATAGAAGAAGAAAAATACGAAATTCTTTTCTATATTCCTTTATATCTGGGCATTCAATATATCGAGGAACCGATACTTCTCTTCAAGCTCGAAATGAAAGATATTAAAAAACGGCTCAACACCCTCTACTCTCTCGTTATTCTTATCATCGTAACGATAGCGGTCTTTCATTTCCTTTTTGGTATTTTTCTCAACAGGATTATTATCGCACCGATAAAAACCTTGTCGAAAAAAAGCGAGGAAATATCAAACGGGAATCTGGCCGCGCGAGTATCGCTGAAAAGCCGGGATGAAATCGGCCGGCTTGGTCTGGCATTCAACACAATGGCGGATTCCATTCAGGATACCATTACAAAACTCGATGAACAAAACAAACAAATGCGATTCGAACTTGTCATGGCGAATGCGGTGCAAAAGTCCATCTACCCCAATCTGCGCCAGACTAAATATTTTGATATTGCGGTATATCATCAGCCTTATATGGAAGTCAGCGGGGATTACCATAATATTATCCCCCTCGGAAAAGATAAATACGGCGTTCTTGTCGCCGATGTTTCGGGGCATGGTGTGGCCGCGGCGCTGATTACAATGGTAATCAAAGACAAGTTTGTCGAGATAGCCCCCAAATACGCGGATCCGTCACAGCTTTTGACACGGATCAACCTCCTTTTCAAGGATCTCATGATCGAGTTCGAGAAATATTTTACCGCATTTTATTTCATCATCGACAGGAACAAGCAGGCGATATTTTCGAACGCCGCCCATCCGAAGGGCTATCTCCTCAGGTCTGGAAAAGTCTATCCCCTGACGACAAAAGGGGCCCTTATCGGTATGTCGCATGTTATCGAAAATGCATTTAATTCGAGGAGTATTGAAATTTACCCCGGAGATAGGATATTATTATATACGGATGGTATTATCGATTCGGTCAATTCGAAAGACGAAGATTATGGATTCGAGCGGTTGTTGCGGGCGGCACTGAGAAATGTTCATCTTCCATGCACCATGATGTTGAAAAATATCATCGCCGATTTCGAAGCGTTCCGGGACAATGCCGTACACACCGATGATGAGACCCTCATTATCATCGAACTAAAGGAGTAACGATAACCGGGAGTATCGATATACATTGATCGCTTTTTTTAAAAACAACAAATTTATTATTATCATCATCCTTTCGACGATCGTCATTATCGGGGGCATGTTTGTTCTCAACGAGGTCGTTGTCTCGATCAGAATGCATGAACTCAGGGTGTTTTTACGGGAAATCAACAAGGAAACCATGGAAATGGATGAACTCGGCATGGTGACAAAGTTTAAACTCCATAGAGGACTCTACGAAAACAGGATTGATGAAAACGAGTTGAGCATTGAAGAAATGAATATCGCCTACCTTATTACGGCATCGGAAGAACCCGAAGGATTTACGCTTTCACGCTACAGGGAAATAGCCGGGCCGATTCTCTATATCATCAACTTTCTGAGGATGTTCATACAAAAACCCCCGATTCAGTATGTCGCCGGTCCCGTGGAAAACATGGATCTGGCGATCGCATATTACTATGAACGCAGCAAATATTACCGGAAAGCCCTGGAAAAGTATGATGCGATACTCGCGCGGCAGAACATCGACGAAAGTGAGCTTCATATCGTCCTCCTTCACCAGGGATATTGTCTTTCCATTCTCGGTGAATACGAAGAGGCAAAAGAAAAATACCTGACGATAATCAGGAATTTTGAGAATGAGGCTGTGGCGATCACCGCCGCAATGCTGTTCCGGTATTTGGAGGAGATAATGGCGGAGGTAAAGCGCGTCAAGGAATCCGATGAAAGCCCTCTCCTGAAATCGGAAAAGCTGTATAAACTGATCGCTTTCGAAGAGGCAATCGACATACTCGACAAGGTAACGACAGAGGACAAGACGAGTTCTGAAAAAGTGGAATATCTCAAGGCCAGGTGTTATGAAGAATCGGGAAGGAAAGAGGAATCGGTAAAATTATATCAATCGATCATCCAGGATAATCATGAATCGGAAACCGCCAAGCTGGCAAACAGAAGAATCCTCGCGGTATCGGTATCGGAGGAAGAATCGGAAAAGCTGAGAGAATTGTCGATCAAGAACAACGCGTTGATCGGGGACGACTCGTTCGGCGACCTCCTCGATACGGCCGCGCGCATCTCGGAATATACGGAAAATGAACTGCAGGAAATATCGGAAACGCAAACCGGCACAACGGACCTACCGGAAGCGACCGAGATTGTCACGGCTGTGAGTATACAGCAGACACCGGAGCCGGATCTTGAGAAAAGCGATGTTGAAGCGGAGGAAAAATCCTTCGGGCAGTTTATCGAGGATTCGATCAAGATCATTGATACTGAAATCGAAAAAAAGGAAGAGGAGATCTCGAAAAAGGAAACAGAGGTAAGAACACCGGTACCGACGGCCGGACCGACACCGAAAAAACCGAGTGTGACAATGAACCCCGAGGAAGAAAAAAGGCCGTTTACCCGTTCGGTCAGGGACGCAGACGGCGATGTCGTACGAATCGAGTATTACAACGCAAGCGGGACGATCACCGGCATCAAACACAAAGATGCCGAAGGCAGGACGTACAAGGTGGAACAATACGATGAAAAAGGAAGCCTGTCGGGCTATTTTATCTATGAGTTTGACGAAAACGGCAATCCCGAAAAGGTCTATGCCTACGACTCAGACGGCAATCTTCTTTCAAGC
This sequence comes from Spirochaetales bacterium, assembly GCA_016930085.1. Classification (NCBI taxonomy): domain Bacteria; kingdom Pseudomonadati; phylum Spirochaetota; class Spirochaetia; order Spirochaetales; species Spirochaetales bacterium. The sequence continues at coordinate 37,994 of JAFGHO010000098.1, read as the reverse complement.
GAATGAGAAGTCCCCTGTTAATCGACGACTTTGAACAGCTTCTCAAAGAGTGTATCCTGAAAAACCTTCCCGATTGTTTCCTTTATCGATTTGAGCGTTAAGGATCTTCCCGTCTTTTTCAACTGGTTTTTCAAGATAATAAGCATGCAGATTCCGGAGGAATCGATGGTTTTGGCTTCCGACATATCCAAAACAACCGATTTTACGTCATCGGTGAGGGATGCGAGTATTTCATTCTTGATACTTTTTTCGTTATAAATGTCAATGGCACCATTGATGACAAATGTGACTTCATTACCATTTTTATCCATCCGCACGGGAATTGCGTCCGCCATATCACGTATATGATAAGACAAATTATAAATATCTGCAAGTCTCCTTTTCAATTATTTTTTAAAAAGTGGACCATTCATCTAAAAAAACCCGGCTTAATTCACACGACACGAATATTTTGGTATATTTAAAGAAGGGTAATCATGAATACCAGATACTTTTTATACAAACTTCACTTTCCCGCCCGGGTTCGTGTTTCCGAATTCGGTGAAGAATCGATACGCTATTCGGATGAAACTGTTCTTGTCTATGATTTCGCCTGTTACTCCCTTGTTCTCAGACATTTTGTTTTTTACGACAAATGGTTCGATATCCACTGTTTTCTTTCAAGCCACGGATCACTCAGAACCCTTCCGGGACCGATCGATTTCTGTTTCGTCTGTGATATAAGCACCCCCGTCTTCAAGGTTAAAAATAAATTCTACAATATCGATTTGGCATATGATATTCTGGTCGGCTCGGACGGCAAAACCCATCTGATCAAGGATGAAGATGACTTTTTACGTGCGCTTACAAGGCACTGGATAACCGAAGATGAAAAAGAGGGGGCCCTGAAAGGGCTTTCGGAGATGACCTCAATCATTAATAATGAAGGAATAACCAGCTATTGTAATGCCATTGTTCCTTTTAACGGACATGCCAAAGGTCCGGAATCGCATAAATTTTATCACCTGCCGCTGAATGATGTCGCCGTTCTCAAAAAGGACCGGCGGCAAAAATACATTTTCGGAAAAGGATAATTCGGGTCTGCCATGGAAACGATAAACCGGCTCCCCCCCTATCCCGCCGACGCCCCGTTGGCCATGATAATTACCGATCTTGACGGCACATTACTGAATAAAGAAAGAAAATGTGCACCCGATGATTACGAAACGCTGACGGTCCTTGAAAAACGCGGGATTATCCGTGTCATCGCGACCGGACGCAACTTCTATTCGCTGTGCAAGGTTATCAAGCCGCCGTTTCCCGTCGATTATGTGATTTTTTCATCAGGCGCCGGTGTCTGGCATTTAGGCGATAACGCAATCATCAGAAAAATATCGTTTGATAAGGACGAGGTCGAGAAGGCGGCATCGACATTCACCTCCCTGAACCTTGATTTCTTTATTCATCATCCGATACCGGAGAATCATTTTTTTACCTATTACGGGATGACGAATGACAACCCGGATTTTAATAGGAGAATCTCGAATTACCGTGAATTCGCCGAAGCCGGCGATCCCGGCAATATCGCGAGCTGCCGGGCCGCCCAGCTTCTTGCGATTATCCCCACCCCCGATAATGAAACATGCCGCCGCATTTACATGAATGTTAAAGCCCGTCTCCCCGATTTCACGGTAATCCGGACCACATCCCCGCTTGACGGGGCTTCTTGCTGGATTGAGGTCTTTCCCGGTCATGTTTCAAAGGGCAAGACCGCCCAATGGCTGTGCCTGAAAACGGGCATTAAGCGCGAAAACGTCTGTGCGCTGGGCAATGATTATAACGATACGGATCTTCTCGCCTGGGCGGGAAGATCTTTTGTTGTCGGTAATGCCGCGGACGAATTGAAACGTCAATTCCCGCAGGTTTTGTCGCATAATGAATGCGGTTTTTCCGATGCCGTCTCGAAGTGGCTTTCCGGCGGAAACAAAAGCGTTTGAACAATACAACAAAACAATACATAATGAAAGACATACTGATCATCCTGAGCCGGGGGTAGGGTTGAAGTGAAAGAAAAACAGTATTATCTAATCTATCTCGATAAAAAAATGAAACTTGAAAAAAACCGGTCGTATACGATCGGAAGAAATGTCGATATGGACATATACCTCCCCCATACATCGGTTTCACGGCATCATTGCATTATTGAATGGACGGGCGAGGAGTTTTCACTCCGCGATTGCGATAGCACGAACGGAACCGAAGTGAACAGTAAAAAAATCGATACTATCCGGCTGCAGGATCATGACAAGATCAAAGCCGGTATTTTCAATCTGCTTTTCCGGTGCATCGACCGGATACATAAAAAGGAAGAAGAATATGTGTTGACGCCGGGAGATACCATGATTCTCGAAAGCAAGGTTGCCCAGATCGTTGAAGAAATTAATGAGCCGCAACTCAAGGAAAAAGTGCTCGGTCTCAAATATTATATCGATAAAAAAAAGATAAAACTCACCAATCTCGCCTACAGGGACCCCCTTACGGGCCTCTACAACAGACGGTTCCTCGATGAAAAAATTTTCGACGAAGTCGAACGGGCAAAACGATACAACCGCCATCTTTCAGTCATTCTTGCCGATCTCGACCACTTCAAACGGATCAACGACCGCCACGGCCATCAAAAGGGCGATCTCGTTTTACAGTCGGTCGCAGAGATTATCAAAAAAACATTGAGACACAATGACGTTGCGGCACGGTACGGGGGAGAGGAGTTCTGTATCATTCTTCCCGAAACATCGCTTGAAACGGCAAAACAGGTGGCTGAAAAACTGAAGGAGAATGTGGAAAATCAGGTAAAGAAAAAATGCGGGATCCCGATCACGATCAGCCTCGGCGTTGCGAGTATTAATAACAAGAACAATACCCCGATGAAACTCGTCCAGGCGGCGGATCATGCAATGTATTGCGCGAAAAACGCGGGAAGAAACAGGGTGGCGATCGATATTTCGGATTAGGCGATTCACGCGTATGAAAAACAAACACCGGCGGAATTTTAATAATTGATTTACATATCAATACAGTATATGATGAGAATGAGGAGGATGCATGATGGACGAAACACTTCATGCTGAAAGTAATATCGGGAAAAGGCTTAATAAATTGCGAAAACTTGAAAAAAGATGCCTGTTATTCAAGGGCAACGTCATCCCGATCGTTACGGAAATTACCATCGGCAGGGACCGGTCGAACTGTATCGTTGTCGAAGACAACATGGTGTCGCGTTTTCACGCGGTTATACAAAAAATAAAAAACGCTTATTTTATTAAAGACCTTAAGAGCACAAACGGAACAAAAGTGAACGGAGTCGACGTTCCAAAGGACAAGTATATCAAATTAAAAAAGTGTGACGTCATCCAGATCGGTCGTACGGATTTTACGTTTGAATAAAGCGGGATTCCGTAAGACGATCACCGTCACGGAGAAAGAGAAAGGAACAATGTTATGGATGAACGAGTAAAAAATCTGCCAGGAAATATACAGACCCATCTTCGAAGCGTGACCGCCTCTTCCGGTCTCCCCGACACGGATGAATCCTATGAGAAAATAGCGCTCAACTGGATTGAAAAGAAGAAGATGTTCGAGGACCAGATCAAATCCCTCGATATGATCGCGGCGGACTCGCTCGACAGGGATGATGAACACGCCGCACTCCTCTACACATACTCGGGGAGTCTTATCACCCTCGGCGGAAATACCGGAAAGGGCCGCTGGGTCGAGTACGCGAGCATCAAGCTGCGAAGCGACGTTCCCGATGTCGTCGCGGTCCCCGTAACGGAGCTTTCCGATAATATCAGAGTGGATGAGGAAATCTCATTTACCGGCGGTCCGATAAAAAAAACATCGGCATTGTTCCGTATCGCGATATGCAGGGAACCCCTGCCGATAGAAGAACAGGAAAAAAGGGTGAGGGAAGCGACGATATTTCTCACTTCCCGCTTTACAAAGGCAAACAGAAAGGTGATGGCACCGGAGGCCGGCGCCCCCCGCCACTTCACCATGAAATCCATTATCAGATACCTGGCATCCAAAAGCAATATCACTCAGAAACAGGCGGCACAGATTATCGAGGATTATCTCTATATTCTTGAATCCGGCATGCTGATCGGTGAGCGTATTCCCCTCGGACGTATCGGAAAACTCTCGATCAGAAAACGGGCCGCGCAAAAAGCCCGGGTGGGAATGAATCCGCATACCGGCAAGAAAATAACGATTCCGGCCAAACCGGAAATGTATGTACCGAAAATGTCATTCGGCAAGGGATTGAGGGAAAGGGTTTCGGAAATAACGATTCATGTTCCCGACCTTCCATGAAAATGTGTAGATTTTGTCGAATCGCATCTACATGCTTGCCGCATGTAAGGAATCCGGGCTCAGCCCCTCTTCATTCGGTCCCCGGGCCCGGTACCGTATACGAAAATGATTGGAAAAATCGAGTGGTATCTTCTTCTTCGAGTTTTTTAACGGAAGTGGCAACCACTTCGAGCTGAAAAAGCCTGTCCGCAATTACGGTAAAAAGTACATCGACATAACTTTTCATACCTTCGTAATCCTGACAAAGCCGGAGTGTGAGTGCGGCGAAACCGTCGATCTCTGTCTCGCCTTTGAAAAGAACCTCGCCGTTTGCCGCAAGGTCTTCCCTCGACTCGTGAACAAGAGCCGACTTCTGCTCGTTATCAAGGACCATACCCAGTTCGATCACACCGATGATGAATGCCTTGTCTTTGAGTGAAGCGATATAGCCCCGCATTTTTCTAGCCCCGCTGTCCGTCTGGATTTCCCGGGTTTGTTGTTCCATTTCACCGCTTTTTACCGGCAGGTCGACTGAAAAAGAATCTTCACTGTTTTGATATGTCCTGTATTGCTGATTTTGAGAATTATCGGATGTTTCCATAGAAACAACATGACAGATATTTCCCGTTCGGTCAAGACAGTGTATTGTTGCAGCTTTTCATTGACAACCCGGCTTATGACGTAGTATGATGTAAGATAAGTAATTAATCGTACGTATGAAGGAAAATTAAAAAGCGACGTTGAAATTCAGGCGGTCTCTCATTCGAAAAGCAAATGAATACGAAAATAATTATAAACGAAAAGGAAGATAGGCTATGGAAAAAACACTTCTCACGCTTTTCAAGGAACGGGCGAACCGTTATTCCGAACGGCCCGCGTTATACGCGAAAGACAAAGAAGGGAAATTTCAAGCGATTTCATTCACGTCCCTTTTTACCCGTTCGAGTTGTTTCGGACTCGGTCTGCTTGATATCGGTATAAAGCGCGGCGACCATATCGGCATCATTTCAAATAACCGGAAGGAATGGATCATCGCCGGCTTTGGAATCCTCGGAATCGGGGCGCTCGATATTCCCCGTGGATCGGACTCGATGGCGGAGGAGATTCTCTATATTCTCTCTCACGCCGATTGTCCCGCCTGTCTGGTCGAGGATAACGAGCAATTCGAAAAAGTGCTTTCCATAAGACGTAAACTGCCGCAATTAACCCGCCTTATCGTTATGGATGAAGGGTTTACGAAAACCGGAAATGTCGAAGAAGGGATAACGGTGTACACCTTTAATGAAATTTGCGCAATGGGAGAGGGACGACTGAAACGGGACGCCGGGGCATTCGACAGGGAGATCGCAAAAGGCAAAGGCGAAGACCTGGCGACAATCATCTATACGTCGGGGACGACCGGAGAACCGAAAGGCGTGATGCTTACCCATAATAATTTTCTCCATCAGTTGAGTGCGCCCCTGGAACATCTCGACGTTGTGGCGGGCGATATTTTCCTGTCTGTCCTCCCCGTATGGCATGCCTTTGAACGTTCCGCCGAGTACGTGGCGCTTTTCACCGGGTGTTCGCTCGCTTATTCAAAACTGATCGGAAAGGTCATTCTCGAAGACATGGAAGCGATACGCCCCACCATTTTCCCCTCCGTCCCCAGAATATGGGAATCGGTCCGGTCGGGCATTTATAAGAAAATACGGGAAGAAGGGGGAATAAAGAAGGTTCTCTTCGATTTTTTTGTGAAGGTGGGAACCGCCCATTCATACTTTCTCACGATGACAAGGGGATTGCTTCCCGGGTTCAAACGGCGCATCCTGTTGTTCGATATCCTGATCGGAATTATTCCGCTTATCCTCATCACCCCGTTGAAATTGCTGGGAGATCTTCTTGTTTTCGGCAAGATAAAGAAAAAGCTGGGGGGCAGGTTCAAGTTCGGAATCTCCGGGGCGGGCGCCCTCCCCCCGTATGTGGATAAATTTTTCGCGGCAACCGGCATCCTGCTCCTCGAGGGGTACGGCCTTACCGAAGCGGCGCCGATCGTCTCGGTTCGAAAAGACAAGGCCCCCGTTCCGAATACCATCGGTCCGCCCCTTCCGCAGGTGGAAGCCGAAATCAGGGATCCCGAAGGGAAAAAACTCGGGCCGGGAAAGAAGGGAATCCTCTTTGTCAGGGGGCCGAATGTCATGAAAGGGTATTATAAACGGCCGGAAGAAACGGAGAAGGTACTTTCCCCGGACGGATGGCTCAACACGGGCGACCTTGCCATGCAAACCTATAAGGGCGAACTGCGAATCATGGGAAGGGTCAAGGAAACGATCGTTCTGCGCGGAGGAGAAAATATCGAACCCGGCCCGATCGAGGATGTCATTCTGCAGTCGGAATATATCGATCAGGTGATGATCGTCGGCCAGGACCAGAAATACCTCGGGGCACTTGTCGTTCCCAATATCGAATCTCTTTCGCGGTATGCGGAAACCCATGGTATTTATTATTCGCAGGAACAAGAACTCCTTGAGGACAAAGCCGTTATCGGCCTCATAAAGAATGAAATAAACGAACGGGTGAACATAAAAAAGGGATTCAAGGTATTCGAGCAGGTATTCAGAATTTTACTGCTTAAAACCCCGTTCGAAACGGGCACGGAAGTAACCCACACCCTCAAGCTGAAAAGGGACGTCATTGTCGAAAGGTATGAAAAAGAGATTCAATCACTGTTTTCTTGAGGTATCGATCACGGCATCACGAAAGCGATGTTTGCTTTGCCATAAATATTATGATTATCGTCAACGATACGGCCGGATATACGAAAGGGGCTTTTTCAAGCCCCTTTTGTTTTTAATAGTTTTTGGAGCCTTTAGAGCCGCCTATTTTTCTCATCTTCTTAAGCTGTTTTCGTTTAAGCGACTTTTTCCTTCTGCTTCGTATGGTCGAGGGTTTTTCATAAAACTCCCTTCGCTTCCATTCGCGAATTATTCCCTCTTTCTCTACCTGCCGCTTAAATCGTTTGATCGCCCTTTCAAGTTCTTCCTCACTCTGTACAATAACGTAAGCGATGAAAATCACCTCCTTTCACAATCGTGGTCTCCTCTATAGAAATTGTTCTATTCTCGATCTTTATTGATCATAGAATATCAAGAATATACTATATTTGTCAAGCGCCGGTAGAGAGGAAGGAAAACACTTTATTGTCCGGCTGCTTGACTTTTAGTAATACATATGATACATTTGTATCATGGCAACGATCAATCTGCGTAATATTCCCGATAATATAAAAAACCGGTTCAAGGCAATCTGTGATTTGAAGAACAGCAACATGACCCAGGAATTGATCTCCCTGATGAAAAAGACGATCGATGAGGAGGTGAACGGCAGGCCGAAGGGAGGAAAATCTTGAGTCAACGGGAGATGTACCGGTAACGAACGGCCGTTTTGCCGCTCGATTATCAAGGTAATGTAAAATACCGATGCATCCGGCCGGCCTTCTCAATAATTACATAAGAAAGGAGGAAATGATGAATATCATCGACAGAGACGGATCGACATTGGAAGATATGCAAAAAAAACAGCCGGATAAGCGTCTTCTAAAAAACCTCGAAGAGAACGAAAAAGAAAAAAAGGGTATCGGCGCGCTGCTTAAAAAGATTTTCTCAAGGGATTCTTTAAAAAAGTAGAGAAAATCTCATGTGATTTCTTCCGAATGAGGGTGTATCGCATAAGCGAGAAGATCGAGGGTGTATCGGCTGAAGGCCTCTTCGTTTAATCCGAGATGGGCGGTAAAACTTTGTCCTGTCTCGGAGAGTTCATGGAAAAATCCGGTCAGGATAAACGCGATCGAATAGGCGGTTTTCAGCGGTTCGATATCGCCGCGTATGCTTCCGTCACGTATTCCCTGCCCGATTATCGCCGAGAGTTCCTGAAACATATAATTGTCAAACTGCCTGAATTCATCAAAACCGGGTCCGGCTTTTTTCCTGATTTGTCCGATACGATTCATAAGACGGAATAATTCCGGAAAATCGGTATAAAAATGAAAATATGCCATAAATGCATGCCTTATTTTATCGAATCCGTTTCCGCCTTTTTCAATGGCCTTTCCGCAATACGCAAAGAGGGTCCTGAAGCCTTTGAGTGTTACGGCAAAATAAAGGTCTTCCTTGCCGGAAAAGTATTGATACAGCGTTCGCTTAGTAAACTCGGCCTCCGCGGCAATCTGATCCATCGATACCCTGGAGAAGCCATACGTACAGAAGAGTTTTTCGGCGGCGTTAATGATTCCTTCTTTGCGTGCCTGTCTTTCTATATCACGTCGTGATTTTTTTTTCATAAAAAGCGCTTTACCCCCTTGACATTTAAGTATACCTTGAGTATACTTTATATACATAGGGTATACTTGTTATACATACAGTATACATTATCTTTTCATAAACGTCAAGAATGGAGTTGTCTCTATGCAAAGCAGGAAACGACATGGAATATTGTTTGGTATTTCACTTGTTCTGTCGGCCATTTTTGCAGGGTTCGTACTATCGGATCTTTCCGTATTCACAAAAATCGGTAATGGAGTGCCCGTCCCGGACATGCAGTTTTACTACACTCCCTCTCATGTCACATCCCTGTTTGAAAAGATCGGGGATGCAGGCCGCCGGTTCTATATGATATTTCTTCTCAAAGATTACGGATTTATCATTTTTTCCGCACTCATGCAATCTTCTATCATTGCAAGGCTTCTTGACAGGAATAACGCCCGGTATCACCGCCTGATAGCGGTCATGCTTCCCTGGGTGAAGGGTATATTCGACGGCCTTGAAAATCTGTTCCTTCTGGTTTTACTTTCGTCTTTTACATATTCGAATCCCGGCATTATCGCCATTGCATCCTTCATGACGACGGCAAAGTGGATATCGTTCGCCGCCGTAATGGCCGTCATAATCGGCAACACGATGCAGTGTGCCCTGAGACATATCATATCAACAACAAGGAGGAAACCCATGAATAAACCGATAAAAGTGACCGGCATTATCAGCAGCCCGAGAAAAAACGGGAACACGGCCGTCCTGGTACGCGAAGCACTGAAAGGCGCCGAAGCATCCGGTGCGGAAACGGAAGAAATTTTTCTCAACGAATACGACATCGAATTCTGCCGGGGTTGTATGGCCTGTCTGGCCGGTGGTTCGTGCATTATCGACGACGATTTCATACAGCTGAGAAACAGGCTTGCCTTATCCGACGGCATCATTTTCGGATCGCCAAATTACGGTAACACCTATAATGCAATCATGAAGCGGTTTCTCGAACGGCTGGGGCTTTTCGAATTCATGACCTTCTCCGTACTGGGAGATAAATATATTGCCGGTATATCGACGGCGGGAGGGGGAAATGCGGAGCATGTCGCAAAGGAACTGACAAACCTCATAAAAAACGGGATATTCAAAAGGGGCTATGTTTCCGGTGCATGCGGCGTCAACTTGCACGGCAGACAAATATCCGGAATACCCGGGGCCCTCGACCGTGCACGCGGACTGGGGAGAAAAATGTGTCTGGATATCCAAAGGGGCAGAAACTATCCCCTTCAGCATATCATACGAAGAATAATCATAACCCTGTTCGTAAAACCCGGTTTCGAAAAATTTATCGTCACAGCCGGAAAAACAACCATGAAAGCGGTATACGAACATCTCAAGACTCAGGAATTGATATAGCCGCCCTGTCTTTACCATATCCGCTTTTCATTACCCGTATCAATTGATGACGAAGCCGTCGAAAACGGCCTGGCATTAAAAAAATCTTGATTTATTCCCCGCAGTAATGTAGAATGGACCTGAATATAAAATAAAATGCAATGATATAAAAGGAGAAAATGATGAACAGAAGGTTTTTGATCGTATGGACGGTCGTATTTTTCTTCCTGTTTCTATCCTGCCAGGCCTTTTCTCAGACAATCGAGATATACTGGGACGAGGCAAGACAGGAAATCGACGGTTTCGGCGCGTCAGCCGCGTTCAAACAGGCGGACAACCTGAAAAAGTTTCCCGAAGCGGCCCGAAACGAGATTCTCGATCTTCTCTTCTCACAGACCTCGGGCATCGGGCTTTCGATGGTTCGGAACATGGTCGGTGACGGGAGCATGAGCGAATGGGGAAACGATATCGACGGCCCCATCGAGACCATAGAACCCCAGCAGGGCACGTGGAATTTCAACGCCGTCGACGAACAGATCTGGTTCATGCAGGAGGCGAAAAAGCGGGGATGCACCATATTCTACAGTACGGTCTGGAGCCCGCCCCGGTGGATGAAGGACAACAACAGCTGTATCAACGGCGGGTCGGTCCTGACGAGCATGTATGACGATTACGCGGAATACCTTTACCAGTACGTGACCGAATACATGAAAAACAGAAACGGCATCGACATTTACGCCATCTCCGTCGCCAATGAACCGAATCTGGGAACGAGCTACTCGTCATGCAGATGGACCGGAGAACAATTCAGAACATTTGTCAGGGACAATCTCGGCCCCAAATTCAGGGACGAACACTCGATCGCAACAAAAATAATCATAGGCGAGGATTCCAACTGGACGGAAGAACCCGCGCGGGCGACATTGAACGATTCGACCGCGGCCGGGTACCTCGATATCGTCGCGGCCCACAACTACAACAATTCGAATTACAATGACTTTACGAACGCGAAAAGCAAGAACAAACGGGTGTGGGAGACAGAGGTATCGAACCTCAATGACAACGACGCCTCCATGACGGACGGGATGAAGTGGGCCAAACAGATACACGATTTCCTCACCAACGCCGAGGGCAACTCGTGGTGCTACTGGTGGACGATCTGTTACAAAGTCAATCCCGCGAAGGGGGAGGCATTGATCAACATCAATACCCAGAATAACAGCTGGTTTACCAACAAACGCCTCTATACCATGGGCAATTACAGCAGGTTCGTCAGGCCGGGATGGTACCGGTTGTCGACGTCGACGGCCTCCTCGAACGGCGTCCTGGTGACGGCATTCAAGAACACACAGACAAACGAATTCGCAATTGTCGCGATCAATGAAAGCGGGAGTTCCCAGTCGAGGAGTTTCCATCTGAACGGGTATTCCGCGGGTTCCGTCACCCCCTACGTGACATCCTCGAGCAGCGATCTCGCGCAGTCGCCGGCGATATCGGTCTCGAACGGGACATTCAGCGCGACGCTTGCGGCAAACAGCGTCACGACCTTTTCGGCGGGCGGCGGGTCCTCACCGGGAACGACCGGGGACGTCAATGGGGACGACAGGGTCACGATCGCGGACGCCCTTCTCATCGCGCAGTATTACGTGGGATTGAACCCCTCGCCGTTCAACGCCTCCCTGGCGGACGCCAATTGCGACGGGAACATCAATATCACGGACGCGCTTCAGGTCGCCCGTTATTACGTGGGTATCATTACGCAGCTGTGCTGATACCCGGGGTATCCGCGTAACGGAAAACGAAATAAATGCCGGAACCGGCCCGGGGAAAGTCCCGAAGGCCGGTTCCGGTTTCTATATCTCCCCTTCCCCGTTTCCTAACCAAAACCTAACACAACACTAATAAACCCCTTACATAACGATGGTAATTTTTTATCATGATGACGATAATCGCAATTATTATCACGCTGATTTTAGCCATGATGACCGGATTCGCGTACTTCCGGCATTCGGAAGATTCGGCGGAACATTTCATGCGTGATTGGTACAGCCATCCCGGACACGAATGCTGAGTCGTCCGTATCGTTCCGTTCCGTCACGGATTTCTCGCAAATATAGGGGAAATGGGGTTACTACGGATTTCACGGTAAGAAGCGGATTACGCGGTGAGGGGAGTGTCCGTGCAAGACGTAAAAGCGGTATGTCTTGAATGATTAGTTTTTTATTTTTATTGTTATAATTCGTATAACGTCTAATGTCAAAAATATCATTAATTTCCTCTTTTAGCTGTAATCATAATTTCTTAAATTCTCATTCTCCATATCCATCCGCGTAATCCGTCTTTCTTCCGCTAAATCCGTCGTTCCTCTTATCTTCCACCTAACACCTCCTTAATGACTCGTTTTTGATTATAATCTCATTTCCGGGCCCCGTCAAGGTCATGCACTTGCGTGTTGCTTCGCAAACCTTGACAGGCCCCGGAAATGAGATTGACGGGTTTCTAAAATTAATTAAGGAGGTGTCGCCCATGACATCGAAACTCATTTTCAAAGATCTCTCGGATAACATCATTCGTATGGCGTTTACCATTCACGCCCATTTCGGCCCCGGTCTGCTTGAATCCGTCTACGAAAGCGCTTTCTGCGTCGAACTTGCCCGTGCCGGTATTCCATTTGAACGGCAAAAAGTATTTTCACTCACCTATAAAAACGAATATGTCGGTGCATATATCGCGGACCTTGTTGTCGACAACACGATCATCCTCGAACTCAAGGCGGTCGCCCGGCTTGCAAAGGTAATGGAAGCCCAGCTTATCAGCTATCTCAAACTCTCAGGACTACCTGTCGGTTATCTCATCAACTTCAACTCTTTCAGTCTTGAATGGAAGCGGTTTGTCAATCAACGTGAAGGATAGCCTTCGGGCTGTCTTTTCTCATCTTCATTTCGTGCCTTTTCGTGATTTTAGTGGTTAATTATTAATACCGTTCTAAACATCGTTTTCGGGTTACCGTTTGCGTCCCTTTTGATGCTATTATATAATCCGCCTTCATACAAGCCGTTCGGCCTGTTGTAATGTTTCTCCCGTCATATATTTTCACCTCCCCTCACCCCGCCGCGAAATCCGTCTTCATCCGCGTCATCCGTGGTTCATTCCCTTTTTTAAACGCGGGTCTTGCCATTACCGTCAAAAGTATGTATCTTGCTACACACAGGAGAAGTGACATGACAGAGATAACAAGAAAAAGCATCATTCGCGACAGGCTCAGCGGCGGGAAGGTCCTCGTTTCCGACGGCGCGTGGGGGACCTTTCTTCACGCCAAGGGACTCGGTATCGGTGAGGCCCCGGAAGCATGGAATCTGACCCATCGCGGGGATGTGCTGGATGTCGCGGCACAGTATGTCCGGGCGGGCTCTGATATCATCGAGACCAACAGCTTCGGGGGGAGCAGATTCAAACTGGCGCATTACAAGCTTGACGGCAAGGTCCACGAGATAAATAAAGAGGCCGCGGCCATATCTAAAGAAGCCGCGGGCGCCGACCGCCTCGTGATCGGGTCCGTCGGGCCCACGGGGAAAATGCTCATGATGCGGGACGTCACGGAAGATGAACTTTACGAGGCGTTCGCCGAGCAGGCGAAGGCCCTTTATGAGGGCGGGTGCGACGCGATCTGCATCGAAACCATGTCCGCACTCGATGAAGCGGGCCTGGCGGTCAGGGCGGCGCTCGACAACACCCCCCTCGAAGTAATCTGCACCTTCACCTTTGAAAAAACCCCGGCCGGCGAATTCCGGACCATGATGGGCGTATCGCCTTCCGGCATGGCTGAAAAAATGATCGAAGCGGGCGCCCACATCATCGGCACCAACTGCGGAAACGGCATCGCGTTGATGATACCGATCGTGCGTGAAATTCGGACAATCGACGCCGCGATTCCCGTTCTGGTCCACGCGAACGCCGGGTCCCCCGTTTTTGAAAACGGGAAAACCGTTTTCCCCGAAACCCCAAGCGAGACCGCCTCATATGTCGCCGAGCTGGTTTCCTCCGGTGCGAATATCGTCGGCGGCTGCTGCGGAACGACGCCGGATCATATCAGGGCGATCAAAAAGGTCGTCGACGGCCTTTGAAAGGACGGGTCGTCACCTTCTCCCGCTTCCGCTTTCAGTGACGCCGGCCGCTGTCTATGCATATGGCCTTGAGGAGACATCCTTCACGGAGACGTATTTTTTTTGATATCCAAAATATTGAGTCTGATGGTTTCGGTCTGCTGGTAATAATTCTTTGAAATATTGTAGACGATATCGACTGAATCCCCTTCGGAGAAATCCCTGCCCACCCTGTCGGCACTGTTCCAGAACACGGCCGGCCATTTGTATTTCCCGGCCTCGAAAAGGAGTTTCAGATGAACCTGTTCCCGCCTGCCGATGACTTCACAACTCCGTATGGCGACCTCACGTGTAAGAAAAACGAGCGGCGGGTTTCCCTCGCCATACGGTTTGAAGAACTCGATCACACTCCAGATATCGGGGGTGAGGTACCCCGTGGGTAGTTCGGCGTCCACGGTGACGACATCTTCCCTGCGCCGTACCGGTTCCATCTCCTTCACCACTTCCTGAAACCTGCTCTCAAAGCGTTCCATTTTATCCAGACCCATGGTGAATCCGCCCGCCAGATCGTGGCCCCCGAAATCGGTCAAAAGATCGCCGAATGAATGAAGAAACTCCTTGGCGTTCACGTTCAGGGTACTCCGGATGGAGCCCACGGCGCGTTTTTCGAGAAGGGCGACGACAAGGGCGGGAACCTTGAAGAACTTTGAAAGCCTGGAGGCGATAATACCGGTAATGCCCCGATGAATCGATGTGCCCGAAACATAGATGAACTTCTCCTCCGTTTCCTCGAAGCACCGCTTTGCACCGGGAATCACCTTGCCCCATACTTCTTCGCCCAGGTTTTTCCTTTTATCATTCAGTTTAATGATATAGGCGGCGAGTTCTTCGCTTTCCTTCTCATCATCGGTTAAAAGCATCTGCGCCGCTTTCTCCGGTTCTCCCATTCTCCCGGACGCGTTGATTACCGGCGTCACGTACCAGCTGACATCCTTCGAGTCGAGTTCTTTTCCGCAAAGGGAATTCCTGAAGAGTATTTCCCGGAGTCCCCTCCGTTTCGTCTTGTTCAATACGGAAAGACCCAGTTTCACGAATATTCTGTTCTCGTCGACAAGCGGCATGATATCGCCGAGGGTGCCCAGAGCGACGAGATCCATATCGTTACAGTAGTCGACCGAAAGCGTTTTTTCGCTTTTAATGACATATGATATGAAAAGACTGGCAAATACGTCGATTTCTTCGCTTTGACGATCGGCATAAAAAGCGATCCTGCTTTTCTCCTGTATTTTATAGAGGCTGTTATCCTTTAACGCGGGAAAGATTTTCGTTATCAACGGTTCGATATCAAAGATATTCGGGGTAAACGTATCGCCGAAAACTACGGCAAGTTGCTTTTTCTGATTTTCTTCCCGATACACATAGACATCGTTTCCCTCGCAAAATCGAAACAGCCTCGTCTTTTCGAACGAAACGACGCCCGGTACGACATTCTCCCGTATCCTGTCCCGCTCGACCAGATTGACGAGACGGACCATATCGATCACATAAGATTCATTGGCAGGCTTGATATGGAGAAGGAAGATCGGTATACCGTAGTAACGGGTGCGGGAAAAATGCAGGGCCCAGACCACTTTGGAGGTAACCGCGCACCCGCACAGGTCCTTGAAGGGATACCCCGATTCTTCGACCTTCGGATTGATGACCGCGCACGCCTCGGGCAGGTACTCGTGGGGATTATGGTGATCGACGACAATCGTATCGATTCCCTTTTCACCCGCGTACTCGATTTCATCGATGTTCGATATGCCGCAGTCAACGGAAACGAGCAGCGAGACATTCTTTTCCGCGATCGAATCGATCAGCTCCCTGGAGAGTCCGTAGCTGTCATCGCCTTCCGGAAGCCCCCATAAAACCTTCGCACCCCTCTCTCTCAATAATCTCACCAGTAGAACCGTCGCGGTAATACCGTCCACGTCCCTGTCACCGAAAACAAAAATCGCCTCCCCGTTCAAGACGGCCAGATTGATCCGCTCGACCGCTTCTTCCATTTCGGAGAAGAGAAAGGGATTATGAAGAAAGCGGATATCGTTCTCGAGAAAAAAACAAAGCGATTGTCCCTTGTTCAGATTTCTTCGCATAACGATCGAAGCGACCAGCAGGTCGATATTGTATTTTTTCGCGAGGGCTTTTACCTGCTTCCCTTCAATCTCCTTTTTTTCCCAGATCATGCTCCACCTATTACTTTCAGCATCCTCATACCGGCTGAGACCGGATCCTTTGAAACCGTTACCGCCGCAGAAAGCAGCGGCCCCGCTTCCTTCATGGCTGCCTCGCTGTTGCTCATCAGCATCGCTATCTCTTCTCCTTTACTCACCGTATCCCCCCTTTTCTTCCGAAAGACTATACCGCAAGCGGGGTCGACGTCATCGTCCTTTTTAAGCCTCCCCGCGCCGAGCATACAGGCCGCGAGGCCCGTTTTGTAGGCATCGATGCGTCCGATATACCCCTCATCCGGGCACAAGAGCGGGCGTGAATACACGGCGGCGGGTCCTTTTTCCGGATCTTCGATGACGCGGACATCACCACCCTGAAAAGCCACATGCTTTAAAAAAGCGGCCCATGCGGCGCCGTTTTCGAGCTTTTCCCTGCACCTCGCTTCAGCCTCTTCGAGAGATGAACAGACGCCTCCCATTACAAGCATATGCGAAGTAAGACCGATGGCAAGCTCAGTGACATCATCAGGTCCTCTGCCCTGAAGGCATTCACAGGTCTCCCGCACCTCACAGAAATTCCCCACCGTATATCCGAGTGGTTCGTCCATGTCCGTTATCACGGCGGTCACCTTTTTCCCGAGTCCGCGCCCCGTTTCACAGAGACTGCCGGCAAGAATTTCCGCCTCTTCCATCGTTTTCATGAACGCGCCGGAACCCGTCTTTACGTCGAAAACAAAGCCGTCGGAGCCTTCCGCGCACTTCTTCGAAAGGATGCTCGCCGTGATAAGGGGAACGGATTCGACCGTTGCCGTCACATCGCGCAACGCGTACATCAGTCTGTCCGCGGGAACCATATCCTCACTCTGTCCGATAATGGCATACCCCACCTCGGCGAGGGCTTTCTTAAGCCGTTCCGGCTGCATCCTCACGGAAAATCCCGGGATCGACGAACACTTGTCGAGGGTACCGCCCGTGTGCCCGAGTCCCCTTCCGGCCATCATCGGGACCTTCAGGCCACAGGATGCGGCCAGCGGCGCGAGGACGAGCGACACCTTGTCGCCGACCCCCCCCGTCGAATGTTTATCGATTTTCGTACCCCGTACCGCAGAAAGATCGATCACCTCACCCGAATCACGCATAATGCGGGTAAGGGACGCCGTCTCCTCCGGACTCATGCCCCTGAAATAAACCGCCATAAGCAGCGCCGACATCTGGTAATCGGGTATCTCGCCCGCGAGGTAGCCATTGACAAAAAAGACAAGTTCATCGCGGCCCAGACGTTCCCCTTCCCTTTTTTTCATAATAATATCCACTGCACGCATGCGAACCCCGTTATCCGAAAAGTATCGTTTTAAGCGGCATATATTCGGCACCGGCGGAAGATAATACCGATTGATACAGCACGCACCGGTCGATGATAAATCCATCCCCCGGCCGTGGAATCGAGAAGAGAAATTCCTCATCGAGCCGTCCCCCTTTGTTCCGCGCGAGGGTGATGTGTGGGACAAATTCCTTGTATTTGTCCCGGCTGCCGAAACCGGCGTTCCCGATAAAACGGCAATACGTCTCGTAATATGAGGTGATTTCCCCGCTTCCTTCCCCGATGCCGATGTAGATGACACGGGGATTCCCCTTTTCAGGGAACTGCCCGATTTCCCCGAAGCGGGCCGCTATCTTTTTCCCCTTGAGGACCCCGTCATCCATTGTCCGGATGAGTCCGTCGACCTTTTCCTGCCGCAATTCCCCGAAGAAAAAGAGGGTAATATGCAGCCCCGCGGGCTTGACGGCGCGTAAATAACGGCTGCCCGCCGATATGAAGTCAACCGTTTTTTTCAATTCCGTTATTTTTTCCGGTGGTAAGGGCAATCCTGCAAAGACCCTCATGCGAACGACTCCTTTTCCCGCATCGACACATTTCGACCGATAAATGTTATGCCGCTTCGGAAGCTCCGTTCCTCCCCGTTATCATATCATCGCTTCCCCGCTTTTGACCGTTTTTAGGGAGACCTCCAGCAGCGTCTCAATAATCCGGACGATAATTGTCTTTAACGTCCGGGCGGAAGATGCATCGATACTCACATCCATGGCTTTCCGGAAGGGAATCGCCATGGTCGCGGAAAGATACTTTCTCATTCCCGGATGACATATCTCGTTTCCGGCCCCCCGGCAGCGATGACAGAGAAAACCGGTGCGTCCGATTTCATGGAAAGCTGTTTCGCCGGGCGCGATGTCCGCCCCGCATCCGGCGCATAGATCAATTCGCATACCGTGACCGGTAATTATCAAAAACCTGAAAAGGAACTGGATAGTGATAAAGATCACGCTCTCTTCGCCGGCGCCCGCAAGGCATGTCAACGATTCCAGGAAAAGACTGAATATGTCATCAGCGCTGACGCCGCCGCCGTATGACTTGAGAATAACCTCAGCACAAAGCGACGCGCAATAAAATTTCCTTACGCTGCCGGAAATCTCATGGAAAGAATCGTAATGTTCCATATCAGTAATTTTGAATGTATTTGAAACCGGATTATGATAAAGATATACTTTTACATGGCTGAATAGCTGCGTGTACGCCCTTAGCCTGCTTTTCATCTTACACGCGCCATAGGCGACGGTGTTGATTATGCCGCTTGTGCGTGTAAGAAGAACGACACCCTTGTTTATTTCACCAATCCGGTTCGTTTTCAGGATAATCGCCTGCTGTATAGTGTTTCTTGACATTATCGTCGAACGCAAAACCAAGGGTAGCATAAAGTAGAAAATTTGTCAAAATAAAAATTAGTACAGAGGCGATACAGCGGGACACCGTTCCACCGGACGGTCTGTCAACCTGACGACGTTGACTCGAGGGCGGAATCGGGCGAGAACTCGATTTTCATCACGTATTTAAAATCCTTGAATCCATGTTTGCGCCAGAAGGAGTTTCCGACCATATTGTGGGAAAAAACCTGCAGTTCGATCCGATGGATATGCTTCGACTTGAACCATTTTATGATACCGGTAAGCATCATGTCTCCGAGGTTCCTGTTCTGATATTCCGTCTTTACCGCCATATCCGCGATATAACCATAGGTATATTGCTGAAACACGGGCGGATACATTTTTATCTGGGCCAGCGAATATGCGGCGATATTTTCATTATCAAGGCCGACCAGAACAAGGGATTTGCTCAAATGTATCTGTTCGATGATATATTTCATATAACGGGCTTCACCGTCACGTTTTCTGACAAAAAACGGATCAAGCTGTGCATGAAAATCGATATAGTCTTTCCATAATGAAACAATACCGGGTACGTGGGTTTCATTGGCTATTTTGACATTCATGGCCCCTCCTTGATCGTTTTTTATTTCTCTTTCCATATCCCGTTTACCCATATACGGACATGTTTGTTGACAACATCGATGGAAATTCGATCATGGTATAAGCATAACCATTTCGGGCTTTGATGTAAAGTACTTTCATTACCGGCCCGTTCGATCGGCGTACCGGAATTTTTTTAGAAGACTTATGTAGTAAAAATCAGGGAAATCAATCTTGACACTTACGCATACTCTTTATACCTTGATAAAAAAGATATAAAGAGGTAGCACATGTCAAATGGGCAAATCATTCCGGCGGATTTAGTATTGCCGAATAAACTGCATATTCTTCCCCTGAAAGGTCAGCCGATCTTTCCCGGACTCATCACACCGCTTGTTCTTCACGATCAGGAGGATATCGAGGTCGTCAATGCCTCGTTTTCAGCCCATCAGATTCTGGGTTTTGTTCTCATCAAATCGCCCGATGAGGAACACCCGGAAAGCGGCGATCTGTACCGCGTCGGAACGGCCGCAAAAATAATCAAGCGGTTGAACCTCCCGGACGGTGGTATGAACATTTTCGTGACGACACTCAAACGATTTACCGTCAAGAAATTCATCAATACCACCGTCCCGATTACCGCCGCCGTGGAATATGGGAATGAGGAACTCGCCGATTCTGTCGAAGTCAAGGCGCTGACAAGGGCGCTTCTTTCGGAAATGAAACAGATATCGGAAAACAATCCCCTCTTTTCGGAGGAAATGCGGCTGAACATGGTGAATATCGATCATCCCGGGAAAATCGCCGATTTTATCACCTCCATCCTGAATATCGACCGCAAGGAACAACAGAAAATTCTCGAGACCTTCGACGTCCGTAAACGAATGGAAAGCGTTTTAGTCTTCATAAAAAAGGAGCAGGAACTCCTCAAAATACAAAAGAAAATTCAGGGCCAGATCGAAGAAAAAATTACGAAGAGTCAACGGGAATATTTTCTCAAGGAGGAACTGAAAGCCATAAAATCCGAACTCGGTATGCCGGTCGATGCAAAAACCCAGGAGTACGCGAGACTGAAGGAACTCATCGAAAAGCTGAAGTTCAAGGGTGAGGTAAAAGATCAGGTTGAAAGCGAGCTGGAAAAGTTCGCCCTCATGGATCCCAATTCATCTGAGTTCGTCGTTACGAGAAATTACCTCGAAACGATCGTCTCCCTCCCGTGGAACGAACCGAAACAGGCAAAGATCGATATGAGCAGGGCGAAAAAAATTCTAGACGCCGATCACTACGGACTCGATGACGTGAAAGACCGGATTCTCGAATATATCGCGATCGGAATCCTGAAAAACGACACAAAAGGTTCGATCCTCTGCCTCGTCGGACCGCCGGGGGTGGGAAAAACGTCCGTCGGAAAATCCATCGCGCGCGCTCTCGGGAAAAAGTTCTTCAGGTTTTCCGTGGGCGGTATGCGGGACGAAGCCGAGATCAAGGGACACCGCCGGACATATGTCGGCGCCATGCCCGGCAAAATCATACAGGGACTCAAAATCGTAAAAACACTCGATCCGGTGTTCATGATCGACGAGATAGACAAACTCGGTGTTTCGTTCCAGGGCGACCCCTCATCGGCGCTCCTCGAAGTCCTCGATCCCGAACAGAATGTCGCATTCAGGGACCATTACCTCGATCTTCCCTTTGATGTCTCCCATATCCTCTTTATTACGACGGCAAACACCCTCGATACCATCCCGTCGCCGCTCAGGGACAGAATGGAGATAATCAGGCTTTCAGGCTATATCAATGAAGAAAAGGTGATGATCGCACGGAAATACCTCATTCCGAAATCTCTCGAACGAAGCGGCCTCGGCAAAAAGGACGTCGTCTACGATAAAAAAACGCTTTTCGCCATAGCGGAAGGGTACGCGCGTGAGGCGGGCTTGCGTCTGTACGAAAAACAACTCGACAAGATCCACCGGAAAATCGCCAAACTTTCCGTACTCGATAAAATCAAACTTCCCGTCGTCATTGATGAAAACGATCTCGTCACGTACCTGAAACAACCGCCGTTCGACGAACACGAATCGATCGAGGTGACAAAACCGGGCATGGCCGTCGGCCTTGCCTGGACGGCTCTCGGCGGAGCCACCCTCATTATCGAGGCGGTCGCCAACAAGGGCAAAGAGGGTTTCAAACTGACGGGCCAGATGGGTGATGTGATGCAGGAATCCGCGAATATCGCCTACACCTTTATCCGGCAGATATCCGAACGCTTCGGCGTTTCAAAAGAATTCTTCGAGGAACACCGGATCCACCTCCACATACCCGCGGGTGCGACGCCGAAAGACGGGCCTTCCGCCGGTATTACCATGGCCTCATGTCTTCTTTCGCTCATCAGGGATAAAAAAATAAAAAGCAGGCTCGCCATGACCGGTGAACTTTCCTTAGTCGGCCGCGTTCTTCCGATCGGCGGACTCAAGGAAAAGACGATCGCGGCAAAAAGGAATAAAATAAAGGAAATTATCATCCCCTATGAAAACCTGAAAGACCTCGACGAGATACCTGAAAACGTGAAAAAGGGAATCACCTTCCATCCCGTGAAAACAATGGAAGAGGTGATCGAAAGGCTTTTCTGACATGTATTTCCCCGCTTTTTTCACATGGCCGGTGGTATTCGTTGCGCTTTGTATGTGCGCCGGGTGCGGCGGAAGCACACTGCATCCGGAATTCAATCTGACACGAAGCGATATCGAAGAAACGACAAAGGATTTGCCCGCTGAAATCGGGGAGGCGATTCGCGGCCGGCCCGTTCGTTTCTGCGAACTTATGGCCGTGATTCTGGATGAACCGCAGGAGTTGATGCTTCTCGTGGATAAAACACATTCACTGCCCCCGGATTATGAACCAGCGGATCTTGTTTCCGTGGTGGAATATTCCATTTCCGCGGCAAAACCGGGATTGAGGCTTCGAAAGATCGCGATCGACAACCTCATCAGGATGAGTGACGATGCAGCAGGGGACGGCGCGGTGCTGACCATCGCATCGGCCTACCGCTCATACGCTTACCAGGAACAAGTACACCGGCACTGGATCAGGGTATTGGGAAAGGAACGGGCGCAGAGGGAATCGGCCGAGCCGGGCCATTCACAACATCAGCTGGGAACGACGATCGATTTCGAACCGATCGGGCCCGAGTTTGCAGGAACACCGGCATCGGCGTGGCTGACACGACATGCCCCGCACTACGGCTTCTCGCTTTCCTATCCGGAAGGCCGTGAAGAGATTACCGGTTATATCTACGAACCGTGGCATTACCGGTACATCGGCGGACCGGCCTGCCTTATGATAGGCGAGTTTTTCTCGAACAGTCAGCATTATTTTCTCCGTTTCTACAACGACAACGCGGCATTCTTCAGGGAAAAACGAAAACAGAGAAACGGCTGACACGCGCCTGCCGCCATTAGTATCCTATTCGCCCATCACTCTGACGAATATCCTCCTCGTCCGCGGCCTGTTGTCGTGGTCGATCACGATAATCTGCTGCCATGTCCCCAGAACGATTCTTTTCCCGGCTACGGGCAGCGTAACGGAAGGCCCCATGAGCGTTGCCCGGATATGTGAAAAACCGTTATCGTCCCCCCACGTGGCCGAATGGCGCGAATGGATGGTATGCGGAACGAGCCGTTCAAGCTGCTCCTTCACATCCGCAACAAGGGCCGGTTCATACTCCACCGTCGAAACCGAAGCGGTGGAACCGATGACCGATATTGTCACGATCCCCTCCGCGATACCTGAATCACCGACGATGTCCTGCACCTGGTGCGTGACGTCCTTTATATCCGAAAAACCTTTTGTCTGAAACGATACTTCCTTTCCGTAAACCATGGTACTCTCCTGTTTTTTCTGAGACACAAGGGCCCTATTCGATACGCTTTGAATCCATGATAATGGTTACCGGACCGTCATTAATAAGACCGACATCCATCATCGCACCGAACTCCCCCGTCCGGATTGTCTTTCCGGTTTCATCTTCGAGCTTCTTGATAAAAGCATGATACAACGGGACCGCCTTTTCGGGGAGTGCCGATCTTCCGTAATACGGCCTGTTTCCTTTTTTG
The DNA here is from genome assembly GCA_016930085.1 of Spirochaetales bacterium. Taxonomy (NCBI): domain Bacteria; kingdom Pseudomonadati; phylum Spirochaetota; class Spirochaetia; order Spirochaetales; species Spirochaetales bacterium. The sequence goes on along the minus strand of JAFGHO010000098.1, from coordinate 14,265 downwards.
ATGCTCGCGTGAAGGGTGAACTGGCTTACGGCAAGGATGTCCCCGCCCGCCTCCGTCACGGAACGGTTCATGATACCATTGCCGTCCGGAAAGATCCGCAGACGCGCGATTTTGCCGGCAAGCCACGCGATATCGTCATCCGTATCCGCGTCTTCGATCCCCAATAGAATCAGGAGTCCCTTGTCGATCGAACCCGAGACCTTTCCGCCGATGGTAACCGATGCTTCCTTCACCCGCTGTACGACCGCTCTCATGGGCGTACTATACACCATGAGGGCCTTCCGTGTCAGGTATTTTTTCGGCCTTGTTCCCTTTTGAAATTCTTTTTATAATGGATGAATCATGGAACTTGTGGCGCCCGCGGGCAACCTCGAAAAACTGATATGCGCCTATCAATACGGCGCCGATGCCGTCTATATCGGCATAAGGGATTTTTCCCTCAGGGCAAAGGCTGACAACTTTTCCGGAAGCGAATATGAGGCGATCGGGCTCATGAAAGGACCAGGCAAAAAACTCTTCTGCGCCCTGAATATCTATTTTCACGAGAAGGACATCGGGAGGCTCGAAGCGTCACTCGATTATATCGGGCAATATCCGTTCGACGCCTTTATCGTAAGCGATATCGGCGTCCTTCCCGTCCTCAAGAAACACTTTCCCCGCACCCCGCTTCATTTGAGCACACAGGCGAATTGTATCAATTCGGAATCCGCCCGCCTTTATTGCGACATGGGATTTTCGCGAATCATCCTTGGACGCGAACTCAGCCTCCGGGAAATCGGTGAGATCAGAAAACGGTGCGGCTGCGAACTCGAAGTCTTTGTTCACGGTGCGATGTGCCTGGCGTACGCGGGCAGGTGTTTTCTGAGCGCGTACATGGCCGGCCGTTCCGCGAACAGCGGAGACTGCGCGCATTCGTGCAGGTGGAGCTATATGCTGCTCGAGGAAGCCGAACGGCCGGGGGAATACTTTCCCGTCTGTGAAGCCGACGGCCATACCACCATTCTTTCTTCAAAGGATATCTGCATGATCGATCATCTGAAATCCATAAAAGAAGCCGGGATCGATGCGATAAAAATCGAAGGACGGATGAAATCCCTCTATTACACGGCCGTCACAACCAGGGCTTACCGGAAAGCCCTCGATGAGTTATCCGGCAACGGCACCTCCGATCTCCACCGTTACAGGGAAGAACTCTTCAAGGTTAGCCGTCGCGAGTTTTCAACCGGTTTTTACTTTGGCAGAAACGAGATCGAAACCCCGGCACGCACCTCATATATCAGGCCGTATTCCTATTTGGGCTGTATCGGGAAAGAGGTAACACCGGGCTTTTTCGAACTAAAGGCAAAAAACAGTATTCTGAAAGGGGACACACTCGAATACATCGGCCCCGACATCCTCTATATCGAAGACGACTCGTTCATCCTGTATGATGAGGAAAAAAATGAAGTCGCAAAAGCCGATCATGGAAAACCTTTTTTTATCCGGACGGGAAAAGCGGTCAAAGAGGGATATATTGTAAGGAAAAAAAGCGAAGATGAGAACTCCCCGCAGGATAAGCGTGTCACCGCACCCCATACAAAATAAGGAGAAAAAATTATGGCAGAACGTGAAGAATATCAAAGAAAGTCAAGCCCGGTCCGCCGGCTTTGCCGCATCGTTATCTTTCTGGGGGTATTCTTCAGGTTATGCTGTTGTACCTCTTTTTCGTACGCCGGTGAACGGGAAGGATGGACGGTCGGATTCGGTATCGGAGTCGGCGGGGCCCTTCTTGTATATGAAGATCCCTCCGAAAACGATACATCAATATTGAAACCATATATCTCTCTTCCTATTGAAGTAAAACTGGGGTACGGAATCAATAATATGCTGAATATCGGTCTCCTGTGTGTGATCGCCCCCACGGATATTGATGCCATTACCGAGGGATACGAATGGTTTTTCAGTCTGGATGAATGGATGGCGCTTGCCTGGCCGCTTTTCCCGTTTTTAATCATAGCGGGAAGCCAGATTTTCTCCGGTGTCGAGGCAGTCTGGTATCTTGAACCCTCCGCCCCTTCATGGTTCATATCGGGCGGAATCGGTATGTACCTTTTCGTCACGAAAGAATTATACGATGCGGGGTATGCGAAAGTGCCCGGTGTCGGCGGCGCCGGGGCGCGAATGGGAATAGGTTATGAATTCGAATCCCATTTCTCATGGTTGTTTACCTGCACGACGCTTGTCGTTCCACACCCCAATTCTCCCCCGGGTTATGCTGTTTCATGCGGAATAAGCATTAGCGCTACGGTGTATTAATTCCCGCCTGTGCAACATGCGATATCGCGTTGAAGATGAAACGGGTTTGTCCGAATATGATCCCGGATAATGATGTGAAGCGAGATAGTGCCTGTACGCCTCATATTGGTCGAAGAACTCGTCGTTCGAAAGCGACAATTCCCTTGACAGAACGACCCTGTATTTTTGCAGGTAACCTTCCCTTTCCCCGGCATCCCAATCAATGGCGCCGATTCTTCTTTCAATGATGTCTTCGAGATTCACGGCCATTTCATTCCTGCAGATATAGCGCAATCTGACGATTTCCGGATCATGACAGGTGCTTCCGGAAATACCCCCGAGATACGCTTCAAAGAAATCGACGAACGATGCACCGTAATCCCGGCACATGGAACGTATGTCGCGCGCGTGGTACGGATGGCCGTTTACCCATTTCACGACGTTTTCGGGATAGTCCGGTATATCGCCGCCGATCGGAGACATGTGGGTACGGCACGGCGGTGCCTTTTTCTCAAGCCCTTTGTACACGATGGCGAGTGTTTTATCCGCCATCAGCCTGGCGGTCGAAAGCTTTCCGCCCGTCACGGTAATGAGTCCCGATGCCGATACCTCGTAGTGGTCTTCCCTGCTCGTACCTGATGGGCTGGTCCCCGTATTCTTTCTCATAACCAGGGGTCTGAAACCGCTGTAGGCATAACGGACCTTTTCTTTTGACAGCCCGATGCCGGGGAAGCCGAGGTTGATCGATGCAAGCAGGTAATCGACATCGCATTCCTCAGGGACCGAGGCCGCCGGATCGCCCGAATACCATGTATCGGTGGTGCCGTATAAGAAACAATCCTCATGACTGATGAGAAAAAGCACCCTGCCGTCGATCGGCGAAAAAAAGGTGACGGTCATATGAAAGGGGATGTCCCCCCTGTCGAAAACAAGGTGTGTTCCACGGGACAGCTTGATCGCCGGCGTGCAGTCGCCGTCATCGAGGCGGCGGATAACATCGGTGAACGCGCCGGTCGCGTTCACCACCGAACGGGCCCGCACATGACGGGCCGTTCCGCCTACGGTATCGAGAATGGAAACCCCGCATATTTTCCCTTCGGATTTCACGAAGCCGGTCACTTTCGTGTAGTTGCATGCGCACCCCCCGTTATATATCCCGTCCTTGATCGTTTCCAGGGTGTACCGGAAATCGGAAACGAGTGCATCGTAGTAGATGTAACTTCCCAGAAGCCCGGAACGCGAAAGCCCGGGGGCCATCCTGAGTGTTTCTTCGGGCGGCAGGAACCGGTGGTTGTCGTAATTGCCGTATCCCGAAAGAAAATCGTATGCGTGAAGCAAAGCCCCGAAGGCGAGGCGCCGACGGCGCTTCCCGTATACGGGGATCATGAACGGTATCGGCTTTACCAGCCGGTGATTGAGATTCACCGCAAGGTTCCGTTCACCGCATGCTTCCTTTGTCAGTCTGAAATCTCCTGATGTGATATAGCGAAGACCGCCGTGGAACAATTTCGAGCTTTTACTCGACGTTCCGGAAGCATAATCCCCGGCATCCAAGAGGGCCGTTTTCAGCCCGCGAAGGACCGCGTCCCTGAAAATACTCGCACCCGTAATGCCGCCCCCGATAACAAGGAGGTCGAAGGTCTTACTGTCCAGTCTCCCGGCAAGCTGTGAACGTATTGTTTTATTCGGCGTTTCCTTAATCATTGTGCTTCCGCCTCCTAACAAACGGCCCGTTCATTGTTTTTTATACGGCCGTATGTAGCCGTTTCATAACCGGATACGGCGAAGCTGCGTTTCCGCCTTGGACGTACCACGATCAAGTGATTAATCCCGTCCCTTCCCGATTCAACGGTCGCATACTGCCCATTGAATCCGGCGTAATCGAGCATCGCCCTGTATATTTCGGGCTCGTAATAATTCCCCCTGAAACCGGCATAATAGCCGGAAAACGAATATGCGGCGGCGGTAAAGGTATCGGTCAGACAGACCCCGTCCGGTTTTATCGCCGTCACGAGAAACCGCATATGACCGACAATGGCCGGTTTGGGAAGCCATCCGGACAGACCGATAAACAATTCGATATCGAAGGGGCCGAACGACCGGATGAGTTTCCTGACGGCCGCTTTTCGTATATCGCCTTTGATAAAATCGAAGGTGATGTCGAGTTCCCTCGCCTTTGCCGCCAAAGCCGGTTCTATGTCACCGTACGGATCGAGGTCGGACGCGACAAATCTTACCCGTTGTAAAAGGCGGGGGGACTCTTTCTTCAATCGGTTCAGTGCACCCAGCATATCATAGGCGAATCCGCATGGAGCGGAGAAAACGGTTACCTCTTTCCCCGGTACAAGTTTTTCCCGTAACACCCAGTACAGCCAGCCGACCAGCATCTCGAGCCTGTCATACACCGCCCTGTTCAGGGGGTAACCTAAAAAAATTCTGTTGAACGGGTTCTTTTCCGTGTCTGTATTCTCATAGATGATCTTCATCACATTCGCCGAATACCCCTCCTTGAGGAAAACCCTTCCGTGGGGTGAACAGACAAAAAAGGGTTCACGCCACGCCCCGTCAAAACACTTCGCGCAGAGGTAATTGAAGATATATTTCCTGTTCAGTATTTTGGACCAGAAGCTTTTATCTTCGATATTGTCTTCCGACTTTCCCAGCGGTGCGGAGGATCCCTGCAGTGCCACGGTTTTTGCCCTGATCCCGGCTTTCATGCGCCCAACGATTTTCCGCAACACCTCACCGGGGGTTGAACCGTCCGTCCGAATGATTTCTACCAGAGCTTCCGGACGGTAGATTGAAAATGCCTCGAGTGTTTTCAGGTACATTTCACGCGCCTGATTGAGATCCTTTTCGTTTTCATGCCCGTCGATTTTTCTTCCGCGCGCCGCGATCCTCTTCATGGCGGAAGATGGCCTCACATCAAGGAAAAAAACAATGTCCGGAAGCCAGAACCCTTTGATCCCGCAGGCATCACAAATCCTTTTGAGTTTTTTGATCGCCACGGCTTTCGGCATCCGGCCGATAGTCCGGGGATCCGGAATCCTGCCGTCAAGAACATACCCGAATAATCGGGCAAGCTCGGCCGGTTCCGGCGTGCGGCTCCCCGGTGTTTTCCTGTAATTCACCTCCCTGCCGCAGGCGGACAGAATCGCGTTGCCGTCACTGACCACAATCGCTGGCTCGTATCGCTTTTCCAGTTTTTTTGCCGAGGCATCCTGGAAAAGCATATGGGCGACCTTGAATACCTGATATAATCTTCTGTTTTCAACGTTTTTTTTCGCTTTTCGTTTAAAAAAACGGGAAAGATGAAACTCGAGGGGAAGCCGTTCTGGCTGAAAACCGGGCCCCAGATGATCTTCCGTCGGCGTGGTCATCCGAAATTTTTCTCCGGCGGACGCGACGGGCACACCCAGGGCGGCCGAAAGCAATGCCGGAAGGCTCGCCGAAATGGTACTTTTACCGCTTCCGTCTATTCCCAGAATGCAAACATGAATACTCATCGCATAACCTCCTTATCACTCCGTGTCCTCAGGGGTGATGCATTAATGAATTCGATCATTCCGGCAACCGAAACATGCAAGGCACCCCGGACAAAATACGGATCTTCGTCGATAAAAATCTCTGCCGGTTTTACGGATCTTTTTTTCATACACCTTTTGTTTTTCATTTCAGGATGAAAATTTATATCGACCCCGCACTCCCTTGTGACGGAAAAGGAAATCGACGGCAGGTGCTGCGGCTTTCCGACAAGTTCGAGAAGATCCAGCCGGTAATGGTAGGGAACGGCATGGAAATAAAGGGCCTCGTCGCTTATGACGATACCCGGATCCAAAGGAATCGAGGAAACGGGAAAGTTCATAATCAGCCCGGCGATAATCCGCTTGATAACGGTTTTTCCGTTGTAACCGATTCCGATCTTCGCCGGACGATCGGGAAAGAACAATCCGGCCGCCGATCGTACGCCAAGCAGAACGCCGTATTCGACCGGTGTGAGGGATTCGATCCCGACAATGCCCGCGAGCAGCCGGTGTATGAAGGGGTGACGTTTATGAAACCTGCCGATCGCGCCGGGAATACCTCCAAACGCGCCGAATCCCATGAGGGTGACACCGAAAATCGTGCGCCGCAGAAAATCCCGATCCGTAAAATCGAACCTGCCGACACATACCTTTCTGATCTGATTGTACCTGATGCCCTCGAATATTTGCTGCAGGCCTTTGTACGGATCTTTTTCGATGCCCAGTGTCTTCGCCAGCACATTACCCGAACCCATTCTCAAAGCGGCGACAACAGGGGGATCCTGTGTGTCCCCCCGCTTTTCCCGTGTATTATAAATACCGGTGATGACGGCCCGTAATGTCCCTCCCCCTCCCCCCGCAATGATAATTTTGCGGCCGCCCTTTCTTTGCAGAAAAGCTTCGGTGATTTTCGTCACCGTTTCATGATTATCGGTTTCTTCAACACGGATTGTCGAAGCGGATCCGCATTGGGAGACAGCAAAGGAAACCAGACACGCGATATCATCCGGTGTACGTCCTGTTCCGGCCGCTTCATTGATGATGAAAAGGATTGACGGCATACCGCCGTTTCCGCTTACACTGCGCACCGAAGATTTTTTCTCTTTCATTGCCGTCGTCATAATACCCCCCCCAAATAAATGCAAAAATCATACCATCTCACTAAATCTCTCTTAATTCATTACAGGATAAGGACAAGCGTCAAATCATCACGGGGACGGAGCCGCTTTCCGGCTATGCAATATGCATAATTCATGCATGATGCATAAATTATGTATCATGTATAACGGGTAGGGTGGCCGGCAGGGTATATAGAGGTATATTTCACCCATTAATGTCACCTTTTTCATCCGGCCGTTCTCCTGTATATTGTAAGCATATGGAAACACTCGTACAATTAATAGAAAATGCAATTCGACAAAAAACGGCCCGCTCCCCTCATCAGGAGGCCTTTACGGAAATAGTCGGCGGATTTCAGGATATTATTTTCGGGTATGTCTTTGGTATGGTGAAAGACGCAGCACTCGCCCAGGATATTACCCAGGATGTTTTTATCATCTGCTATAAAAAACTCGAAACCCTGCGTAACTATGCCGCTTTTCCCGGCTGGATTCGTAAAATCGCATCACGGGAAGCCGCAAAAAAAATAAAATACCGGGTGGGCAAGGAGGTTTTGATGGATACAATGGAACATCATCAATCTGCAGGGAGTGATCCGGCGCACTCCCTCATAAAAAAAGAGACGGAGGAAAAAATCCGGGAAGAGATCGAAAAATTGCCGGAAACCCAGCGGATACCGACAATCCTCTATTATATAGACGGATATTCCCAGCAGGAGGTTGCGGATTTCCTGAACATCAAACTCAACACGGTAAAGAAGCGGCTGCAACGCGCCAGGGAATCGTTACGAAAGGAGTGCTTCCACTTTATCAGGGATAACCTGGATGAGATAAAGCCTTCCCGTCACAATACACTGCTGGAAAAGATCAGTCTTTATACCACCTTTGATGCCGTCGCCAAATCCGGCCAGAAGAGTATTCTCGAACAGATGATCGTCGATGGAATCGATGTCAATGAAATCGACGCAAAAGGAAGAACGCTCATCCATTGGGCTGTTGAAAGCAATCATGCGGAAGCGGTCGGTCTTTTACTGAAGAACGGAGCGGATATCCGGATCAAAGATCGAAGCGGCAAAGACGCCCTCGCATTGGCTAAGGATAGAAATTACCGCGCGATCATGGAATTACTCCTCGAGAAGGGGAGAAAACTTGAAAAGGAAAATGAAGATGAAAGAAAAGAAAAATAACGAAGATATCAGACTGGATCTGGGTTTCAGTCTTCTCTGGCCAAAAGGCCGAAAAGTATCAACGACACCATTGCGAAAAGAGACGGTGGAGGATCTCGACATCCCGGCGCTCATCCGGTTTTTTACCGAAACGGGAAAAAGCAGGGATTCTCTCGAGAGTATGTATACGGTTGTCTGCAATGACGAGGAAACCCTCAATTACAGGCTCGATATCCTCGAGGATCTTTTACGGTCTCCGGATCTGGCCGGCTGCTGGGAGGAAATTCTGCCCGATATCAGGTCCCTTACCTATTTCACCCTCCACTTCGGCGCCCGGGAGATAACTCCTTTTCAGGAAGTGGTATGGCGTCTGAGAGAACTCGAGTTCTATTCCCGCTGTGTCCGGCGGCTGGGAAAGGCATTCGGAGAAGCATTGATTCGATCCCGCGGACTTACATTATTTTCCGCCTTGATCGGGCAGATAGAAGAGGATCCCGTCTTCGTGCGGCTTTTATCCGTCCTGCCGGAACTTCTTGCAACGATAAACAATCTCGGCAGTATTACCATAGGCGTCAATCTGAACGCGGGGCTCATCCCCTGCGGCGTCACATTGCTTTCGATAAACAAGGACCTCTATACGGATAAAACACTCTACCGGCGCATATTCGGGGCAGGCGGTACCCAGGGGATAGCGCCGCTTCATACCGCCCCGGAAGGCACGACGGATCCCCTGCTCGATCCGGTCATAAAAGACGTGGCAAAAATCATGGAAGAGGCGGCCGCCCCCCTGGCCAGATCGCTCAAAAAGTTCATAAGCATCAACAGCCGTCTCCTTGTCAGGCTTCATGACGAATTCATTTTTTTTCTGGGGGCGGTAAAAGGAATCAAAAAACTCGAACGTTACGGACTGCCGATGGTACGCCCGCGCGTATTGAAAAAGGAAGCACGCTCCCTCCATTACGAAGGACTCTATAATATAAATCTAGCCATACAAAAAAGCGATGATTCGGAACAAAGCGGGGCGATAGAAGGAATCGTACCCAACGATTTCGAGATGAATGAGACGGGGAGGATCGTCATACTCACCGGGCCCAACCGGGGAGGAAAAACGACGTTTACCCAGGCGGTCGGTCTGTCACAGGTACTCATGCAGGCCGGACTCTACGTCCCCGCGCAGCGGGCGGAAATCAGTATCACCGATCAGCTATTGACCCATTTCCCGGTCAAAGAATCCCTCTCACGCGGAACGGGTCGTTTCGGTGAAGAAGCGAGGCGACTCCATACAATCTTTGACACCGCCACCCGGTTCTCCCTCATCCTTCTCAATGAATCGCTTTCGAGCACAAACGCCGGTGAAAGCATCTATCTTGCACAGGATATCATGCGGGTATTCCGCATGCTCGGAACACGGGTTATTTTTACCACACATTTTCATCAACTCGCCGCCATGACGGATGACATTAATGCGGATACGGATGGGGAAAGCGCGCTGATCAGCCTGGTGGCCGGCGTGTATGAAAGCGACCCGGAACCGTCAAAAGGCGGCGGGGAAGAGCCCGGTATACGGCCGACCTTTAAAATCCTTCCCGGTCAACCAAAAGGAAGAAGCTATGCCATCGAACTGGCGGCCAGATTCGGCATTACAAAGAACCAGCTGGTCGACGTGCTGAAAAAACGTGGCGCCGTTTAGCGCGTATATATACTCCTCTGTTTTGAGTTTGTCAGTTTCTTACACTTGGCTGTTCCATCTAATTCGTTATAATAAAAGAAACTGACAAACTCATTACAATCGGAAATACTGACAATTTAATTAATTGTCAGTATAAACACGCACCCGGATCATCCCCTTTGAACCTTTTTCCGAACAATGATAATTTTTCTATTGAACGGAAGCGAATGGTAACCTATACTATAAATACATGACAGCCAGGGGAAAAATCATTTTCACGTTCGATCAATTTTATTCCGCTTTTGGTTCAAAAACAATAACAGTGTAGGCTGACACAAACAGAAAATTCAAAGAGGTTTTAATTTTTCCTATCGGTTGAAAAGAAGGATGAAATGGCGTACGGGGTGTATTTTAAAGAAAAGAGAATGATATGAACCGTTTTTTTATACTTATCGGCTTCGGCTGCCTTGTTTGTTTGATCCAATGCCTTTCATCCGTTCCTCAAACGGATGCCTCACGCCAGGCCGCGATCCTGCGCGGCGAGGGCGTACCCGGCTATAATGACCCCAATGCCGCGCTCCACAGGGAACAGGGCATGAGCCTGCTCGAACGCTTTGCGCCCGCCTGCCATCAATTAATGAAGACCCATTACGCGTCGGAGAAAAAAATCCGTTACCAGGGCCACCTCTGGAATCTGGAATCCTTGAACGACCCCTTTATATTCATAGCGAATTGCAGGGACGATCGGGAACGGGTCATCAGCCTCCCCACGGTGATCCACGAAACGACCCACTCCATCATAGATGACCTGGGTATCGAGATGGCGATAAAGGCCGGTTTGGATTTCAAACACGGCAAAACCTATTACGCCTTCTATCTGGATGAAGGCGATATCCATTTCATGCCGCTTACCGCCGCCTTCCCGGCCCGTGAGATGGCCGAATCCATTCCTTTAGAGATCAGGAGCCTTCAGTGCTATGATTACTATGTACTCAGCGTGAAGGCAGGGGACGACCAAACCACCCAGCAGGAAGGGGTGTACGGGCTGCTCAACGAATTTTGCGCCTTTTACTGGACCGCGCGGACAGAGCAAGAGCTTATAGCGTTTTACCGGCAGTTGGAGCCGCTTTTCGTGAAAGACGTGAACTCCGTTTTTAATAACGCCGATCGATCGTACCACTACTACCTGGCAATCAAATACTTCATCCTTCACTACATACTCTTCGCACAAGAGCACGATCCCGGCGTCCATGACCTCATCATGGGCAACAGGGCTTTTCGTTCGAGCTTCACCCTGATCGACCGGACATACGCCCGGTTGTGCGCCGAATTCAACGACGAGGTTCTGGCGTTTGCTCTTGAGCTTCCAGCCAGGGGAATCGCGATGGAGCAAACCGGCCCTTTGAGTTTCATCGGCCGTGAAAAAGGCGGTCCCGTTTTACTCCTCGAACTGCGGAACGACTACTGGAAACACGAACTGTTTGAGTGGGAATTGAGCAAACCAGCGTACGTGAATCTCGCGGCAGAACTTGCCGTTTTTTAATCTATCGAGTTGGCATACTGATTTTCAGGTGAACGCCTCTTGTTTGTCCCGGAGAACGGTGGAAACGCGGGCAGGCCTTTGTCCCTTTCCGCCGGTATCTTCCCTGCGGCGGCTTTATGCACACTGACAATGTTTGTTTATCTCGCCTGAGTGCACAAAAGTCCTGTTCAGTACCGTATACGTATCGTTTTCCGCTATTCAGGGCTTTCATGATCAGCCGAATTTCCAGAAAAAATCTCCGTCCCCGTACCTCCTGTGCTGTATCGCTTCGAGAATGTGTTCTTCACCTATCCTTTCCGACCCTTCGAGGTCGGAGACGGTTCGTGCGATCTTGATGATCGAATGTATTGCCCTGGATGACAGAGAGATCTTTTTCATCGAATCGATTAAAAGCCCCCTGCTCAACCGGTCCAGCGGACAGAATTTATCGAGATACCCCGGCGGTATCCGCGAGTTCCGCGAAAACCCGTGCCCCTTGAATCGTTCGTGCTGACGTGAAACAGCCGCTTCGACCCGCCGCCTCACCTCCCCGCCGTCCGGCCCCCCATCACCGACAAGCTCTTCCGATGAGACGGGAGAAAGGGGGACCCGAATATCGATCCGGTCCAGAAGCGCCCCGCCGAGTTTTTTCCAGTACCGGTACACCTCCTGCGTACTGCAAAGACAGACCTTTTCCTTTCTTCCCAGATTGCCGCACGGGCAGGGATTTGCCGCGAGTACGAGCTGAAAGGATGCGGGAAACCGGACATTGCTTTCCGCCCTCGCGATCGTGATCCGTTCTTCCTCGATCGGTTCACGCAATGCCTGAAGCAGGTCCTTTCTGAACTCCGGCGCCTCATCCAGAAAGAGGATCCCCTCATGGGCGAGGGACACCTCCCCCGGTTTGGGCAGTTTTCCTCCCCCGATAATCCCTTCCGTCGAGGCCGAATGGTGGGGCATGCGGAAGGGCGGCCTGGTGATGAGTCCGCAATGCGGGGGCAGTTTCCCCGCAATGGAATGAATCCCGGTCACCTCAAGCGATTCCTCCCTGCTCAACGGCGGCAGGATCGATGGAAGCCTCCGTGCCCCCATCGTTTTACCGCTTCCGGGCGGCCCAAAAAGAAAAAGATGATGCCGCCCGGCGGCGGCGACCTCGAGGGCCCGCTTGAGAATCCAGTGGCCCCTGATATCTTCGAAATCGCCGTAATGTGCGGCATCATACATCGTTTCATCCGGACCATCCGGTTCATCGTCATGATTATCCGGACTCCCGATATTCGCAGAACCGGAAAGCACCCCGGCGGCTTCTCCGAGTGAGTCAATGCCCGATATCCTTCCGGTTCCCGCAACGCGCGCCTCGCGGAGGTTTCCCCGCGGGACTAGAAACCCGGTGATCCCCTTCCCGAGTCCGGCATGGACGGCCGATAAAACACCGTGAACAGGCCTGACATTCCCGGACAGATTCAGCTCCCCCAGCACCATCGTCTTCCGCACCCCTTCCGGGGGTATCTGTCCCGACGCCGCGAGGATACCGATCGCGATCGGCAGATCGTAGGACGCCCCCGCTTTGCGGATACCCGCCGGCGCGAGATTGACGAGGATACGCCTTGCAGGGAACTCGTAACCGCTATTGCGTATCGCCACCCGCACCCGTTCCTTCGCTTCCTTTACCGCGCCGTCGGGAAGACCGACAATATCTATTCCGGGTATCCCCGTTCGAATGTCCACCTCGACAGAGACGAGTTTCCCGTCGATCCCCAGCGGGGCGTGCGATATCACCGTTGCAAACATTGTTAACCTCCGTATGTAATAACGGGGTAAAAGTGACGCCTGCATTGATTTTTCCTGTTTTTTTTAAAAAAAACCTGTGAAATCCTGCGGGGGCCTTGTTACGGCGATAAAAGACGGCACCGGATGTTCCGCTCATCGCATAAAAAACCCCGCGCCGCTTTTAAAAAGCGGCGCGGGGTGGTTGTCAGGTTTAGTCCTTAAGCCGACATTAAACGGAGTTCATTGTCGGGCCGTTTACCACCAGTACACTTGTGACCAGTTTTCACCGCCTGAACTGGCTACGAATACATAGTAATCATTTGCACCCTTGGGAGGCAGTGCCGCACCTGGAGTTGTCACCGCAGTTCCCGATCCGTTTACCGTAACGGAAATTGTTCTGTTTCCATTTCTGCTGCTGGCGAAGTTGGATACACCCCAGCCCTGAATATTTCTTGTCGTTTTAAAGCTATATGCATTAATAGTTCCAAAATCGCCTGAAATGCATACCGAAGGATCGATAATTCTACAGCTCTCCGTGGTGGTAGTAGTAGTTGTAGTTGTTGTTGTAGTTGTTGTAGAAGTAGTTGTTGTTGTGGGTGGATTTGTTACCTCAGGTGGTGTTGTTGGCGCATCTGTTGGTGTAGGATTACTGCTTGAACTGACTGAAGCAGGCTTTGCAGTATCAAGCTGCTGTTTCACAAACCAGCCGCTCTGCGTAAGGTCTGAATTGCTGTCTGTATTGGTTGTAAGTGTCCATGGACCGGTAATCCATACTCCCTCTTTAAGGGCGGATGATGCTTCCGGTTTCCATGTAAAGGCCCAGTTGGTCCAGCTGATATTGTTATCATGCAACAATGTCATCCACTGCTGTGACTGACCGATGTCCGGGCTCGAGTTTGCAGGATCATAGCCGCAAACACCCCATTCAGTGACAAACAAGGGCAGGTCTGCATTAAGGGCTGTCTGAACGTTTGCCCTGTATGAATCTGTGTGCTGTGCTGCATAAAAATGGACCGAATACATAATATTAGTGCCTGAAAGCTGGTTGCCTATCACTGCTTCCGGGTTCTGGCACCAGTTCGGGGTTCCGCAAATTATGACACCATCGGAATCAAAACCTCTTATTGTACTAATGAGATCGGTGGCAAAGCTTTTAATGGTGTTCCAGTCGTTGAAAATCGGCTCATTATAGAGTTCCCAGATAATGTTGTTGGGAATGCCG
>JAFGHO010000097.1 GCA_016930085.1 Spirochaetales bacterium | reverse complement strand
GCGATATCCTTTTCCTCATCAACCGTCGGGGTTTCATGGGTCGGATCGGGAACCGACTTCTCCTTTTGCGGGACATCGGGCTCCTTCTCCGTCAATGCGATCTCTTTTTCCCCCGCCCGCGGCATCTCCTCCGTCGGGTCCGGCGGCTCTTTACCGCTTTGTTCAGGGGGAACCGGTTCCTCCTGAACAAAAGCAATATCGGTTTCTCTCTTTTCAGGGACATCGGTCGATGGATCCGGAACGGACGACTCTTTTTCCGGAACTCGAGGCAAATCGGCCTCCGCGACAACCAACGCCTCCTCTTTTTTCCCAGCGCTCTTTTTATCTTCGACTGTCGGGTTTTCAACGTCGGGGCTGTCGACTGTCGCTACCTCCAGTTCCTCGTCCGTTCTCACCGGGGATTCGAGACTGCTTTCCCCCGTCTCTTCGTCTTTGATGTCGATATCGGCATCGGCGGGCTGATACGCGATTTCATCCGAATCGATTTCCTCATCCGGCCGCGTTACCTCGTCGAGGGTATATGCTTCATCTTCATGGGGTGGAAGAAAGAGGTTTTTTTGAGGTTCCCTCCCGACGCTTTCGGATGCCGTCTCCGGTTCCGCCGTTTCACCCGGAAAGGGTGTCGATTCAGGTGAAACCTCGGGGGTAATTGCCGGTGTCGGCGCAGCCGTTGTCCCGGGTTCGGGGGTCACTGTCGGTTCGGGCATGAAAGCGGCCGTTGCCTCGGGGATGGCTTCCGGTGTCGGGGCCATTGTTGCGTACGGCGTCAGGCCGGGAACGTCCGTGACATACGGATATACGTCGAGATCGGGATTATAGGGGAGATCGTCGGGAAGACCGATCACATCTCCCGTACCGAAGGAGATGACGGACACTTCGACATTAATCACATCATTTTCACCCATACCAAGCTGCCTGGCGCTGTCTTCGGAAAGCAGCAGGAAAACATTCATCGTCTCCGGAATCCTTTGCACGACAATGACCTGAAGCGCCCGGTTGTTCCTGAGATTTCTCACCTGTATCTTTGAATTGATCGGAAAGGAATTCGATGCCGCATACATACCGGGGGAATCGAACGCTCCCTTTCGTATCATCGCGGCATTTCCCTGCCATTTCTGATCGCAGAAAACAGACACCGTCCCCCCTATAAAAAGGAGCAGCAGGACAAAAATAACCGTTATTTCCCAAGATATATCCCGGCACACCGTGCCTTTGCGTGTATTGCCCGAACATGCGGGACTTTTTTCCATGATTTTCCTGTTATTTTCCATATCGGAATCCCTCTTTCGATTAAATACCTTACATAGACAATATACACCACAACCTATTTTGTTTCTGCCGCCGATTTCAGTCCGGCTGTTGATTGTTCCATTCACTCCGGGATATTTTCCTGATATTGCGCAAGAAATAATCATGTATCTTTTCGGAAACAGCCCGGCCGCATTCCATCCAGAGCATTTCCTTGCCGGCCGCATCCTCTCTCCCAGAAGAATCTATGGAAAGATCACCAGAATCCATAAGCCCGGCCGTGCGCAGATCGAAGAGAAAATAACGGGCTTGTACCGAAATTCCGGGGGCTTCACCCTCGCCCGCCGCCGTCTCTGTCCGGACATGTATCCCGACCAGATACCTCGCCCCGCCCCTCAGGGCTGTTTGAAAAAGCCCGTCCATCATCCCCTCCGCCAGCAGGTCTTCTTCGCTTTCACTCACATCATCAAAGACGATGTGCCCCGCATCGAACAGTCCTTCCATTACCCCCTCTTTTACCCTGAACTCGAAGGGGATGCTTTCGCCATTGTACACTTCATGCGAATAAATAAAAAAAGTCTCGGCACACGCCGCCTGCGACACGGCAAAAAGTATCACGAAGACAATTGTCGTACGGGTCACCCTGAACAACACCCTATTCCTTCCATACGGTATAGATACGGGGAATCGAGAAGCCCCCATGAAACGGGAATTTTACGATCAGGCCGCATCGATGTATTCGCCTTCGATCGCGTATCCGGCTCGAAACGGCATTCGGTTGCTTCTCCCCTTTTCTTCATAAATATCGGGATATACGGCCAAAAGGGCGAGTAAAAAAAGAGGCATACCACTTGACTGTATACCGATTGGGTGTACAATAGAACACCGGAAAAAGATAGTGCGTCTTTTTTTTTCGGGTGTTGTTGAGCATGTCACCTTTTTAACCGGTAAAGACCGATACATAAAGAGGGAGCGTATCACGAGAGAAGGAGAAAAAGCGATCAGCGATGATGTGGCATTCTCATAAGCGTATTTATATAATCGGGGCAGGTATCGCGGGAATCACCATCGCGAATGAGATAAAATCCAAGGGCATTTACGGGCGGATAATTTCGTTTCTTGATGATGATCCCGGTAAAATAGGAAAAAAAATCAACGGAATTCCAATTCTCGGCCCCATGGACGATATACTCGAACTGCTCAATCCGACCCCCGATGACGAGGCGATCATCGCCATCCCCAGCGGCACGAGGGATCAGCTGCGGAGAATCTATGACCTGCTGAAAAAAACAAAATTCTCCCGCATCCAGATTCTTCCCCGAATTTCACAAATTATCGAAGGCAACGCCCACCTGATCCAGACACGGGAAATCAATCCCGAAGACCTCCTCGCACGAAATCCAGTCAAAGTCTGCCTCAAGGAAAGCCTGGCATACGTCAGGGGGAAACGCGTCCTCGTCACCGGGGCGGGCGGTAGTATCGGAAACGAATTATCGCGGCAACTTCTTTCTGGCGGCGCGGAACGTCTCTATCTGTTCGGGCACGGTGAAAACAGTATTTATGAAATACAGCGGGAACTCAAACTCCTCCAGGAAGAGGGAGTCGGAGAAAAGGCGACCATCGTTCCGGTCCTCGGTGAATTGCAGGATGCCGATTATATGTTCTTTATTCTCAAACGCCTCAGGGCCGATGTCGTTTTTCATACCGCCGCCTACAAACATGTACCGCTTCTCGAAGAAAATCCGATAGAGGCGATCAAAAATAACGTGTTCGGCACAAAAAATGTCGTTGACGCCGCAATAGCGGCAGGAACATCTCAATTTGTCCTTATCTCGACGGACAAGGCCGTCGAGCCGTCGAGTATCTATGGTGTTTCGAAGTTCCTGGCGGAGCTCATTGTGCTGAACGCGAAAAAAAACGGGCACCACTATATGGTCGTCAGGTTCGGGAACGTCCTCGGTTCGAGGGGGAGTATCCTTCCCCTGTTCAGGGAACAAATCGTAAAAGGCGGTCCCGTGACCGTGACGGACCCGAAAGCGAGCAGGTTTTTTATGACAATTCCCGAGGCCTCTTCGCTGGTATTGAAAGCCGGGGGATTGAATGACAATGGAGATCTCTTTATCCTCGACATGGGGAGGCAGCTGAATATACGGGACATCGCGGAAAAAATCATCCTCTTTTACGGTTATCAGCCGGGAAAGGAAATAAAAATCGAATATACGGGCCTGCGAGCAGGGGAAAAACTGAATGAAAAACTCTGTTCCTGTCGGGAAAAGCAGGTCGCGACCGAGTTTCCGAAAATTAACAAGGTGATCCGGCTCGAAGAACCCGATATTGATCTCGAAACGATCCTCCGGCGCCTCAAACCCATTTGTTATGCGGATTCGTCTCATCCCGAATGTTACAGGAACAGGAGAGAACTCAAGAAAGTACTCGGGAGTGTGATACCCGGATATACGATACCGGACAATGAACCAGAATACTGATTATATACCATTTGCAAAGCCGTGCCTGGGAGTCGAAGAGGAACGGGCCGTGGTGGAAGTACTCAAAAGCGGATGGCTCACGACGGGAAAAGTGACCAGGGAATTCGAAAAGGCCTTCGCCGAGTTTCTCGGGGCCGGCTACGCCCGTGCGGTGAGTTCCGGTACGGCCGGCCTTCACCTCTGTCTCGAAGCCGTCGGGGTGAAAGAAGGAACCCGCGTCGTCACCACGCCCTATACCTTTACCGCATCCGCGGAGACGATCCGGTACCTTGGCGCCGATCCCCTCTTTGTCGATATAGAGGAAGATACCTACAATATCGATCCCCGGCTCGTCGAACGAGTCCTTTTTGAACGACCTGCCGGGATCTCCGCGGTCCTTCCCGTTCATATCGCCGGACTTCCGTGCAACATGAGCCTTATCACGGAGGTCTCTCAGCGCGCCGGCGTCCCCGTTGTCGAAGACGCCGCACATGCGTTTCCGGTCAGATACGGAGACCGGTATGCGGGGACCATCGGAACGGCCGGCGTCTTTTCGTTTTACGCCAATAAAACGATTACCACGGGTGAGGGAGGCATGGTGGCTACCGATGACGAGGAGGTCGCCGGACGGATATCGATCATGAGGTTCCATGGTATCGACAGGGAATCGTGGGACAGGTATACTTCGCCGCACGCTTCATGGTACTACAATGTCGTCGAGGCGGGTTTCAAATACAATCTTACCGACATCGCCTCGTCAATCGGTCTTGCACAACTTAAAAAAGCCGAAATCTTTCTTGCAAGGAGAAAAAAAATCGCACATCGGTATATCGATGCGCTTCGCGGATGTGATTTCTTCACTCTCCCGGCCGGTTCCGTCGACCACGCGTGGCACCTGTTTATGATCAGAATCGTTCCCGGAAAACTGACACTGACCAGGGACGAGTTCGTCCGTAAGCTTGCCGAAGCGGGAATCGGAACCTCCGTCCATTTCATCCCACTCTACCTCATGTCCTATTACCGGCTGCGATACGGTTTGCATGAAAGCCAGTTTCCCGTTACCCAGAAGAATTATCTGGGCAGTTTCAGTATACCGATATACCCCGATCTGTCGGACGAGCAGGTGGAGCGGATAATATCGGCGCTTTTAGCGACAGGAAAAAACGCATATAAAAGGAACTCATGAATACAGCCCAGATCCATAAAAACAAGGTCGCAGGCCAGTCCGTCTTTACCGATGATATTTTTCCAAAAGATCTTCTCTACGGGATCACGGTACGCTCACGGATTCCGCGCGGGGAAATACGTTCCGTCGCCATTGGCGACCTCCCCCCTGCATATACCTCGGTAATGGCATCCGACATACCCGGTAAAAACAGAATTCCCCTGTTCCGCGGGGGTATGCCTTTTCTTGCGCACAAAGAAGTCAACTACATCGGAGAACCCGTTATCCTGCTCGCCGGCCCCGATTATGCCACCCTGCAGAATCTCGCTTATGAAATAGAGATCGAATATAACGATCAAACCCCCTTCTTTTCCCCTGAAGATGAAACGGAAGAACGCCTCACCGACACCATCACCTACTCGAAAGGGGATGTTCGAAGTCTTCTCGAAGGCGGATACAACGCCATCACGAAAAAATATTATACGGGTTCACAGGAACACCTTTACCTCGAACCGCAAAGCGCGATTGCCGCCTGGGACGGTCAAAATCTCGTTTGTCATGTCGCCACACGGGCCCCCTTTCTTGTACGGGAGTGCATCGCGGAAATGCTCGGCCTTTCGAACAGGAAAATACGCGTGATCGTTCCGGAGATAAGCGATCCTTTTGAGGGGAAAATATTCTTCCCGATACTGGTCGCGGGCCATGCGGCCCTTCTTTCATTCCGGACCGGAAAACCGGTAAAGATCGTCTATTCACGGCATGAGGATATTTCCTTCTCATTCAAACGCCCGGCCACGATAATAACCCATACATCGGTGATCGACGGAGAGGGAAAACTGCTGGGCCTGAAAACCGATATTGTTTTCGACACGGGAGCCTACAATGTCATCTCCGATTATCGCCTGAAAAGCACCACGCCGGCCCTGTTCAAACAATACGACTGCGACAATGTCGATGTGAACGTACGGTTTGTTTCGACAAACAAAGTACCTGCCGGCCGATTCAGCGGAAGCGGAGAGCCCCAGATCGTCTTTGCCTCCGAATTGCACGCCTCGATCATTGCAAAAACGGCGCAGATGGATCCCTATATCTGGAAAAAGAAAAACCTGAAACTTCTTCCCGAAGGGATTTCCAGACAGAAAAACAAAACCATCATTCCCCATGCCATCGCGGTTCTGGACGAGGTCATCAACATATCGGACTTCTTACGAAAATACGGGGCATATGAGGCGGTCAACAAACGGAGATTGACACAGCAGGGCATGGAAACACCGCTTCGGGGAATCGGTATATCCCTCAGTTCCCGAAACACCGGATTGGAGCCGCAAAAAGTACTGAAACAATCCGTCGGAGTCAGTCTTCACAAGAATAAAAAGGTCACGATTGCCACCTCTTTGGTCGATCCGGACGGCAGCAAATACAGTTATCTCGCAGATGTCGCTTCCGGGATCCTTAATATCTCCGTCGCCGATATCGACTTCGAATCCATCGATACATCGCGTATTCCGGATTCCGGTCCGACTATGTATTCCCGAATGACATATCTCATCGGCAAAACGATCGAACAATGTTGTCTTTTGATAAACAAAAAAAAGGGGAAAAATCCCCTTCCGATCGAGGTGAAAAGGAAAATAGATATTCCGGACGGGTACAATCCGGCGAACGATAAAAAGGTCCCAACGCCCCCCTGTTCCGGTGCATGGGAAGCCACCGTTGTGGAAGTCGAGGTGGATCCTGTTACGTATATGACGACATGCAGGGGCATATGGATTGTCATCCACGCCGGTCATATCAATATTCCCGAAGCCGCCCGGGAACAGGTCGAAGCGGCCGCCCTCCAGAACCTCGGATTTACCTCGATGGAAGTTCTCGATTTCAAAAACGGCCGTGTGTACCAGAACAGGATTTCCGATTACACAATCCCCGGCATAGAAGACCTGCCCGATATCCGCGTTCACTTTCTTGAAAACGGATCGGGACCGGAACAGGCACCGTCACTCGATCTCGGTGATCAGGCGGTTACCGGGGTGGCGCCCGCCTATATCGCGGCAATAATTCAGGCGACCGGAATCGATGTGACCTCAATTCCGCTCATTCCCGAAACCATTCAGGACCGTATGGAGGAAATGTGACGATTACCTTTGCCTTGAACGGGAAAAAAGTATCCCTCACCGTCCCGGCCGACAAACGCCTTGCCGATATCCTGCGGGTCGATTTCGGTCTGTTGGGAACGAAAATCGGGTGCGGTCAGGGTGAATGCGGAGCGTGCTTGGTTTTCATGGATAAAATCCTGGTCAATTCCTGTCTCGTACCCGCCTTCAGGGTCGACGGGACAGAGATTGTCACGATCGAAGGTTTCAGGCAGACAAAAGAGTACCAGACAATCGAGGAAGCGCTTTTGTCATCCGGGGCAACCCTTTGCGGGTACTGCTCGACCGGAGTCATCCTGGCGATCGAAAATCTGCTGGCACACAACAATCATCCGTCGCGGGAAGCAGTCGCCGGGGCGCTGTCCGGAATTATCTGCAGGTGTAACGGCTACCGTGTCTTTATCGACGCGGCCATAAAAGCGGGGAAACTGAGGGGAAAAAGGAAATATGCAAAAAAATCCTGAAAGCTGCCGGATACACCGCCCAAAAACCATCCACGACCTGCTGGTGTTTGCGGGGGATTATCCCGATGCATTGCTATACGCCGGCGGGACCCGTATCATGTTGGAAGCGGAAGAAACCGGGACCATCGCACGGGAACATATCATTTACCTCGGTGATATCGAAGAACTCAGAAAGATTAAAAGGGCCGAACGTTTCCTCGAAATAGGGGCCGCCGTTTCACTTTCACGGCTGCTCAGTATCGGACCTCACGTTATTCCGGAAGCCCTCTATCATGCGCTGGTCTGTACGGGAAACCCTTCCATAAGGAACATCGCGACACTCGGCGGCAATATCTGCATCGCCTCCCCATATTCGAACATTCTGACCGTTCTCATGGCCATGGATACCCTCATCGAACTGAGAACACAGGTAAAATCCATGTGGCTTCCCATTTCACATTTCCTGTCAAAAAAAGGCAAGGACCTTATCGACAAAGGGTACATCCTCACCCGTATCCGAATTCCGTTCGGAAACTGGAATTACCAGGTTTTCAGAAAAATCGGCAGAAAGAAATCGCAGCAGTTTCCTTCACTCACCTTTTGCGGATTGGCACGATTGAACAAAGGGATTCTCTCCGATGTCCGTTTTACCTTCGGGGCACTCGGTTCGCCGATTTTCAGCAACAGGGGATTCGAAGCGGGATTCATGGGAAGAAAACTGCCGTTACAGGACCGCGTCCGCGATCTTCTCTCATCCGAACTCACCCTGATCCTGAAACCGCAGACCGACAGGTACTCGACCGACCTTTACCGCCGGGCGACGGCGATCAGACTCGTCAAATGGTTCCTGAGCGAACTGAATCAGGCATTGTATTAAAACAACGCCATAATAAAATGACCGGGCCCCCTTCCCGGCTTTCATGATCTTGACATGCAGACATTAAAAGGCTACCTTTGTAGTGGCGGGTGTTTCTTCCGGCCCGGATTGAAAGGATATCGGTGTATGAGGCAAAAGGGATCTGGCGTTTTAATGTATATCACGGTGATCTTCTCATCTATCATGCTGTCGGACGGTTGTCTGCCCTCTTCGATCGCGAATCCGCCCGGCAATCTGGTTTGTACGGCCCTGTCGACGACTACCATTCAATGCAACTGGACGGACTATTCGGATAATGAAGCGGGATTCATTATCGAGCGGGCGGCCGGCGGCGCCGGTTATTTCGAAAAGATCGCCACGGTGGCGCCGGATACGATCGTCTATGACGACGATACATGCAGCGCCGGCACACAATATTTTTACCGGGTGTGCGCCGCGATGACAAGCGGCGGGAACACGGATTACACGAACACAAGCACGGCAATTACCGATTCTGTAGTTCAGGCACACATCAATCCGTTCGACGGCGGAAACGATCCCGAAGTGGTGTTCGAAAATCCGTTATACGATCATACATACCAAATTCATGCCGTGGTCACGAGTGAAACGGAAGAAGGCAAATGGACCTACGACGGGGAATCGACATACACCTATATATGCGGAGATACCGGTACGGGGCCCATCGACGCGATACTCTACACCTTTTACGGATACAACTACGGTCAATTCGCCCTGCGCGTCAATGACATCTGGCGGAAGTTTTCGACACGTGAAGAATCCGATGACACCAAAAGCTATACCGTTACCATCACCGGGCCGTGGTACGGTGCGATGGCCGACGAAGAGGACGGATGGGCCGATAACGCGGGAACATGCACATGTTCCATTACCGATATAACGGACCAGTAAGCGTAATCCGGGTATTTCGATTCACTTATGGATAATAAAAAGGCCCCGTGATTAGACCGCGTTTGATCGACGTGTCATACACATAGATATAATAAGAGAACCCTTCATTCAACTCGCGTTTTCTCGATGTAATCCGCTTTATATCGAGACCGTTCTCATGTACTTCGAGCGGGGGTGCCTGGTATTCCTTTTTTTTATCGTATATCCAGATCGAATAGACCGGGCTTTCGCCCTTTATCGTGAGTGTGTTTTCCCGTATCGCCGGCTCGGGAAAGGTTATTTTCCGTTTGATATTCGGTGTGTTGAGGGTAAAGGACCGTTCGGCGTACTCGCCGCCAAGATCCTGAAGCATGATACGGTAATCGCCTTCAGGGAAAGGCGATCTGTCATGCATTGCCAGGGTATTCGAACCGATCCATATTTGACCGTGCATATCCGCCTTGTACCAGGTTTCCGAATTAATTTCCCAGTACAGATTCTCCTTGTCATTCAACAGGTATATCTTTTCGAGATCCTCGATCCCGTCCGGATCGCCCGCGCTGATAAAAAGGCTTAACTGCTCATATGTCTCCCCGCGCCCGGTATCGCGGCGGATATTGAGCTGCCAGAAAATTTGATGAATTTCGGGAGGTTCTCTCGTGCAACCCGGTAAAAGGAGGCATACCGCCAATAACGGGAATATGATTTTTTTCATAGGCTCTATACATAGTAAATCGCAGGAGGTTTTTATGCAAGCGGAGAAGGAGAAAAGACGCGTCTGTTATATTTCACGTCTATTCGTTGATACCCGTTTCTTCCCCGATCGCGATGATTTCCCTGTCCTGCTGTAATGCCCTTTTAAGCAGTGTGTTGATGTGTATGACGCAAATAATCAGTATCGGGAAAATAAGGTAAACCATCCAGGAAAACCGGGAAGCGAGCTCGTCCTTCGTGCCCGCGAAAAGGACAAAATCATAGAGACCGTGATAGAATATCCCCAAAGCAAGGCCCTTGAAAAAGAGTCTATCCGTTTTATCCTTCCCGGTTTTTGCCAGCCCGAAATAATACCCCATGATACCGGACCAGAGTGCATGACCGGGTACCGCGGTAAAGGCACGGATCAGGGCGGTCTGTACATCATCGATCGAATAAAGAATATTTTCAAAACAGGCGAATCCCAGACTGATGACCGCCATATAGATAATGCCGTCGGTGATTTCATCGAAATACGGATTCCTGAAAATAAAAAACCGCAGCATCCCCGTTTTAGCGACCTCTTCGACCAGTGCGGCGGTAATGAACGCTTCGATAAAGGAAAGCAGCCAGGGATTTTCCATTTTCTCAAGAAAACCCAGAGCAAGCGCGAAAAAAACCGCGGGAAAAATCGAGACAATCCCGAGAAAAAAAGCAAAAAGAATCATTCGTTTCGGTTCTTTTTTATAGGAATCCCTCCTGTAAAAATAGAAAACCAGAAGAAGTGAAGGAACGATCGCGATGACCAGAGAGAGTATTACCGTCATATCCGCCTCTGTTTCATAAATTTCAGCCTGTTTACACCTCAATACAGGGCATAAAAAAATAGTAAGCGTATCGCCGAATAATTGCAAGAGAAAAGAGTACACCTGTCTGCTTAAGCCGTCGATCCATACGCACGACAACGACCGGCTTGCGCAGTGATCTCGACGACTATCCGGCATACCGGTATACCCTCCGGGTGCCGATACCATATGGACAACGCGTATCCCGGCCGGCTATACTGAAAAAGAGGGGGTCCACATGGACGGACGAAACTACAAACCGATTCTTTGCGCTTTCCTTTTTATCACATCCCCGCTTTTCGCTCATGACGCGTACAATCTCATCGAAAACGGCACATTCGAAAGCGGTCTGTCCGGATGGTCGGCACTCTGGACGCGTGAGGCGGGACTCGGGAACGCCGCCATCGAAACCGGGGACGGACACAACGGCACTCATTCACTCAAGATCACCCACAGGGGGACGGAGGATTGGTCGTTCGGACACGAAAAACGCTTCGACGTCATTCCCGGCGAAGTCTATGAATCGGGGGGCTGGGTGAAATGCAGCGGCATGAAAAGCCGGGTTCAGCTTTCCGTCGTTACGCGCGACCACAAAGGAACGGTACTCGACTGGCTGTTCGGAATCACCGAAAGCGGGGGCACCCATGACTGGGAAACGATCTCGCGCCGCTTCATCGTTCCTTCGGGATGCAGCACCATCCAGTTCAGGATAACGGGAAAGGGGACCGGGACATGCCGTCTCGACGATCTTTTTCTCGTTAGATGCAAGGAAGCTCCCGATCCGTCAACCATCGGATTCGATCTTCCCGCCGTGATAGAATCGGGCGGCGTATCCGTTTCATTTCATCCGCCCGGCTATCATATGGCACTGCGTTTCGGCGAATCGTCACCCGCTTACCGCATCGACGGATTCGGATCCCGGTCGTTTCCGCTGAAAATTGTCAAAGAGAAGGACCGTCTTTTGCTCGGGATTCGGAGCCTGTACGGCCCCGACATATCGGCCGAGATCGCCATATCGGACAGCATGACCGTCACCTTTTCGATCCGGGGGGATGGCCGCCTCGATACCGATTTTCCTTTTCCCGGAAGCATCCTCGCCGGGACGGGCGAAAGCTGGGTTATCCCGTCGAACGAAGGTTTGCTGATACCGGCCGACGACCGCCTTTTTCACGCATGGCGCTACGACCTTTCGAGCGGCCACAGCGGGCTTTGCATGCCGTTTATCGGCCTTACCGACGGCGGGCGGGGGATTACCGCCGTGTGCGAAACTCCCGATGACGCGCATGTCGAGTTTCGAAAACCCGATAAAGACGGCACATCGGGGTTCGCCTTCGGCTGGAAACCGCAAAAGGGCGCGTGGGGGTATGAACGAAAAATCAGGTTCAGGTATGTGCCGGAAAACGGGTACGTCGGTATCGCAAAAGCATACCGGCAATATGCCGCGGCGAACGGACTGCTCGCCACGCTGAAGGAAAAACGCGACAAGGTACCGGCGGTCGATCTGCTTGTCGGCGCTGCGGACGTATGGTGGTGGAAAAAGGCCGAATACTGGTCTGCCGATCCCGACTGCGGCGAGGCCGCCCGTGAGTTGAAAAACGCCGGGATGGAAAAAGTCCTCTGGTCGAACAAGGCCTCTCCCGAAGCAATCCGCACGATGAATGACATCGGTTTTTTGACGGGAAGCTATGATATTTACCAGGACGTCTGGGACCCCTCGACGCCGGTATCGTGGCTCAATAAAGAAGGCTGGCCGGAAGACCTTGTCCTCCTTCCCGACGGAACCCGGCGAAAAGGCTGGGTGCACAGGGAAAACGGAAAGGAATACCCGGGCGGTGTGATCTGTTCGAAACGCGGACTCAAGCGGATGAAAACGGCGGTTGCCGTGGACCTCGAGGATCATGCGTACCGGGCCAGATTTATCGATACCACGACGGCCTCTCCCCTCATCGAATGCTACCATCCGGACCACCCCCTCACACGTTCTGACGACCGGCGGTACAAGTCGATGCTTCTGAATCATGTTTCCTCCGTCTTCAAGCTTGTCACCGGAAGCGAAACCGGAGTCGACTGGGCGGTTCCTTATCTTCACTATTTCGAAGGGATGATGAGTCTGGCGCACTACCGGCTTCCTGATGCCGGCTATGACCTCACCTCCTACATCAAACCGCACAGAGAGTTCCTCCGCTATCAAGTGGGACCGTTCTACCGCATTCCGTTGTTCGAACTCGTCTATCATGATTGTGTTTCATCGTTCTGGTATTGGGGGGATTCATCGAATAGAATCCCTCAGGTATGGGACATACGGGACCTGTTCAATATCCTCTACGGAACGGGCCCCCTCTATATCATGGACGACTCACGGTGGCAAAAGGATAAGATGCGATTCATCCGGAGCTACAAAAGGGCGACCGGCGTCTTTCGCAGGACGGGCTACGATGAAATGCTCGAACACAGATTCATCTCGCCGGATCATCTCGTACAATACACCGCATTTTCAGGCGAGACGGAGGTATGGGTCAATTTCTCCGACAGGCCGTACCGGTTACAAAATGGTAATGTTATCGGTCCTTTTGACTACCTGATCGTCGATTCAAAAGCCCGGCCGCCCGGGTAAAATGGCATTCCCGCGGGGCGGTCAATACAGCCGACTTTTCAGGGTATCCGGTAATCGATAACGGTCGCAACGTCGGCATGGGAAGATGTTTCGAGGGAAAAGGAATGATCGACCTTCGCGCTCATGTAATCCCCGGTTTCGTACTTTCTGTCGCCGTTGACATCGGCATAGGCATAGAGAAAATACGTACCCGGGTGGACATGGGAAAAGGTATAGGATGCTGTTCCCGGCGGAAGATAGACGTAGCGTGAAATATATTTTAGATTCTCTTTTTTATAGACGAGTCCTTCGAAAAGGGATTCGGTGGCGAGTATCAGAAAAATCTCGGCGGTCCGTCCGGGAATGGCATCTTCTGCGAATGCGACGGCGACCGATACGCTTCCCATGTACGGCTGCCGTGATGCGGGGTACGGATCGTTTTCAAAGGTAAAAAAAATACTCTCCGACATGTGTCTGAATGCATTCGAAAAATCCTTTACCATGACCGGCAGCGGAAAATCGAGATCGTTTATCGCATCTTGCGCGGCACCGCGTTCCGCGCAGACCGCCTTCCATCTCGAATGGAGGGTGAGGGGCGAGACGGTATTGAACTTGTTCGTGTAAACGTCCATCACGAGTTCATCTTCCTTGAACCTGAACTCGGTGTAGGCACGGGAGCTTCCCGCCCTGAAATCGGAAAACCGGTAATACCCCGCCGATTCATCCAGGTCCTCGATGACTTCATACGTCACGCATCCTTTGTTCCGGAAAACGCCTTCCGTCCGCATCGCGACCTTCAGACGGTCCTCATGCTTCACGATAAAAAAATTAATGATGTTTTTCGTTTCTTCATCGAGTGTCGAATACTGAACCACCTCTCCGGGAGAAACGGGCCTGAAATCGACATACCACCGTTCGAAACTCCCCGCGGGGGTATCCGAAAAAACCGGCCCGTTCCACAGACCGGGAAGCCTCGGCAATATACCGAAACCCATGACCGCCGATCCTTCCTCTGCGGTTTCACCCTGCAAGGGATGTTCTTTTCCGGCGGGGCTTTTATCTTCCGCACTGAGACAACCCGCCGCAAGCAAACCGATACAAACAAAAAGAGGAAAGACACTATGGTATTTTACGTGCTTCATACTCACCCCTTCATTCATTTCGGTGCGGTTCGATAATCACCTTCATCGAATCCCCGGGCCGGGACATAAGCTTGAAGCCTTCTCCCGTCTTTTCGAGGGGCAGGCGGTGGGTGATCGTGGGGACCACGTCGATCAGCCTGTTCGAAAGCATTCGTATGACAACCTCGGCGTCATAAGGGCTGTTCGCGTATGACGGAAGCACGGTAATCCCGTTCCGCCAGAAATCGTTTATGGGAAGCGGCAGATCGATATCCGGGGTGGTGGTGGCGAAACAGAGGATCGTCCCGCCCCGGTCCACCGAATCGAGGGCCTGCTTGAATGCGGGAAACGCTCCGGTACAGACGATGACGAGATCGGCCCCGCGTCCGTCATTGAGAGCCCTGTAGCGGGCGGGCACATCGGATGCGGCATCGATGACTGCCGCCGCGCCGAGCCGGCGGGCCATCTCGAGTCTGAACGGGACCACATCCGTGGTAACCACAGCCCCGGTTCCCTGCGCCCTTGCGCAGATAAGGTGAAGAAGCCCCGATACACCGCTTCCAAGAATGAGGACGGACTGCTCCGGCTTCAAACCCGCAATCCGCTGGCCTCTGACGACACATGCCAGGGGCTCGACAAACGATCCTTCCTCGTAACTGACATTATCGGGAAGAAGGAAGGTTCCCCGCTCGACATTGATCGGAGGAATGCGTATGTATTCGGAAAATCCGCCGGGATGGAAGTTCGTCGTATGCAGGGTTTCGCAGACAGTATGCTTTCCCGCCCTGCAATAACGGCATGTATTACAGGGGACGTGATGATTGACGAAGACACGGTCACCCGGCTTGAATTCGGTCACCCCTTCCCCCGTTTCGACCACCTCGCCCGCGATTTCATGGCCCAGTACCAGGGGGGCCTTTTTCAGACGGTACCATTCAAGAACATCACTCCCGCAAATTCCGCTTGCCGCGACCTTGACCAGCATTTCACCCGCCCCGATTTTCGGCTTATCCATTTCCTCGAGTCTGACGTCGTTATTGTTGTAATACATTGCGACACGCATGGTAAAAATCTTTCACTATATCAATGACCGCTACGGTCATGAACCGCTTTTTATTTCGTTGAACAACTCGTATGCCTGTTGCGGAGAGGCATTATCATGGATTATCGCGCGGAGTGCCCGTATCATGGCCACGGGATACTGGTGTTTCCATACATTTCTTCCCAGATTTACACCGATCGCCCCCCGGCTGATGCCGTCATGAACGAACTCCATGACTTCGAGTTCGGTCTCACAGACGGGACCGCCCGCGATCACGACCGGAACCGGACAACCCTCGACGACCTTCTCGAAATCATCGCAATAATATGTCTTCACCACACTAGCGCCGAGTTCCGCACAGATTCTCGACGCAAGGGCGAGGTACCTCGCGTCACGTTTATCCATTTCCTTTCCGACCGCGGTAACCGCCATGACCGGTATTCCGTATTGTTCGCACCGGTTGACCATCACGGAAAGGTTCTCGAGGGTTTCATGCTCGTAATCACTGCCGACAAACACCGAAACCCCGACTGCCGCGGCATTCAATCTGATGATATCGTCGATCGAGGTCGTCAATGCTTCGTGAGCAAGGTCCTTTCCCACGATACTCGTGCATCCCGAAACGCGGAGAATGATCGGTACCGGCGTTTTCGGGTCGACACAATGCCGCAGTACTCCGCGCGTGACGAAGAGTGCATCGGCATACGGAAGCAGGGGTTCTATCGTCTGCCCCGGTTTTTCAAGACAGGTTGTCGGCCCCTGAAAATATCCATGATCGATCGGCAGAAAAAAACAGCGTCCATCGGCAGGGATAACGCGCGCAAGTCTGTTCGCCATTCCCCAATCCATAGAAATAACCTCCTTGTTAACGGAATATCACCTCTTTTCAGGACGGAGGAGAAGGTATCCTTTTTCAATCAGCCAATGATGAAATTCGT
Source organism: Spirochaetales bacterium (assembly GCA_016930085.1). NCBI lineage: Bacteria > Pseudomonadati > Spirochaetota > Spirochaetia > Spirochaetales > Spirochaetales bacterium. Next base: position 253 of record JAFGHO010000097.1, on the reverse strand, counting down.
ACGTCGAGTGTATACAACCGGCTTTACATATCGTTCTCACCGTCTCGTAATCCGCACTTCCCGGCTTCTGCTTTTCAAGCACTTCCTGGACGGGACACCGGATATCGCGGCAATATTCCCGGCGCTGATACTCACAATAGCCTTCCAAAGACATTCCTCTTCTCCTCGCATGTCGGTGTGATGATATACCTGTGTTATCGTGATGTAACGCAGCGTTTGAGCGTGCATATCACTTTGCGTAAGCATATCACTT
>JAFGHO010000096.1 GCA_016930085.1 Spirochaetales bacterium | reverse complement strand
GCGGTAATCCCGGTATTGAGCGGGTGTGCTCTATTTATTTTCAAATCCGCACTTACTTTTTATTTTCTATAAAACCGGGGATATCCTCGGCTTTCGGAGGATTTTTCAATAGTTCCTCCAATTGATCCTTTGTAATTGAATCTAGATTAAAGGAGTCAAAATCACCCGTTATGTCTTTTTCTTCAAAAAATGTGGCGAGGTATATACCACCGCAGGACCGGCATTGTACGACTTTCTTTGAAACAGCTATCCAGTCCCCGTCCAGACGGCCGTAGGCAGAGAAAAAACACTTAATCGTTTCAAAATTTTCTGCATGAAAACCAAGCCAATTTTCATTCAGGTTTTTTCTGCAGATTTTACAGGATTTTTTTCGTATTTTCATTCCTGCCGTCATTGTAGCTGCTATTTTATAATAAGTCTATCCTGTTTAGAAATTATGATCATTGGTGTTGCACTGCTTCAATTGAAAAATATAATGATCGCTGCATTTACACCTGCTTGACAGCCTTGAAAAAAATCATGTAACATTATCCCGTAAATCAGTATGGAAAAAATATTGTGCATAAAATAATTATTACGGCAGTCTGTGGAAATGTATGTAACAATATTCATAGAGTTATTTGTACTCATCATATCATGTTTTCTCGGCAATACAAAAAGAGTGATTCCCGGCAGTACGGCGGATAATATGTTCAAAACGCTTGTACGCTAGGAGTAATTCTTTATTGGGAGTTAAAGATGGTTAATGTCAGGATCGAACAAAAAAATAATTTCTCGATAATTGGCAGAAAAATGTATATTACGAAACTGGAACAATTTTCGGAATTTTGGAAAAAGAGTCATGAAAGCGGTCTGATAAAAAAATTGAATCAGATTAGGGAAATTCATGGATGTCCGATAACAAATGGTACACACATAGGGCTTTCATGTACGGAGAAAGATCCTGATAACAGAAATTTTTATTTTTTTATATCTGTTGAATATCCATGTAAATGTGATGGTATGAAGGATCTCGAGATATATAACGTTGCATCATTTAAATGGGCAGTTTTTTCAAAAAATTGCACTGAAATTAATGCCCTTTTTGATTGTGAGATGTACGCTTTTAAAGAATGGCTACCAACGTCAAAATATGAACATGATTTTGGTCCGGAAATGGAAGTATACCATAATAATAAAATTGAATTCTGGTTACCGATTATAGGAAAAAAGCTTTTTCAACCGTTAAAAAAGAAATAAACCTGTCTTTGAATATGCACTTCGCCTTCGACCCGGGGATTCGCTAAATTTTAGGCGTTGCTTTTATGAATAATTTATTATATTATATTACCGGAATATTTTAATGGTAACAGCAAATTTCGTCGGAAACCGGGATAAAAAAAGAAGAATTTTATCCATTGGCTGTAATTATAATATCTGGATGCCTTTTAAGGAAAAATGATGTATGCCACACAACAAGACATTTGAAAATAATTTACGAATAAATGGAATAGATGAAAAAGTAATAAAAATTATTATGGGAGAATTATATAGAAGTACGGTAATTTTAACTATGCAGGACGCTGTCAATTTTTTCGTCGATGCTATGGAAAAAGCGGAAAAATAACTGGACTTCGATATGATAGCAAAAATTATGTTCGATAGCGCCTGCTGCAAAACAGGAAAAAGGGATAAAAATTGTAAACGTTTTTATAAGGAAAAAAAAGACAAAAGCCTTGCTGAGAAAATTAATTTGCTATCAAGTATACCCAATATGGGTAAACCTGTCTTAACAGACAAAAAGGAAATAACTACCGGAATATATTGGCGGGAAACTCTCGACCCGGACAGGGATTTGAAACGGATCGCCGGGGTGAAAGAAGGGCTGCATCAATACTATAAACATGAAATGACAATAGCCAGGGCTTCATTGAACACGGGCAGAGTGATGGAGAAAATCGGCATAAATGAACGCAGATGGGAACCGGAAAACGATAAAGACCTGACTTTTATCATTATCGACAGGAAACCGCATCTGAATCGTAACGGGTTGGTTTTTATATTAAAATGGGTGGGACGGCTATTGATCGTCACGAATAATCCGGAGCATCCGGGATATGCGATAAAAGACAGATATGGAAATCTTGACATGATCGGTTATAACGGGGATATCGATTTTGAGGATTTGTTTTGTAAACTCAAACTCACCTATGGAATCGATCGGTTGACTATTCAATCCGGGGGGACACTCAATACCTGTCTTATGAGAAAAGGTTTGATCGATCATATATGTATTTTTATCGCGCCATTGGCTGTCGGGGGAAAAGATGCCGCCTCGCTGCTCGATTGAAATATGTAAAGGCTCTCGCATTGAAAAAATGCAAAATACTTTCGAATTCATATATTAAAACAGAATATGATGTGATAAAAGAAATAAAGATCGACGAATTTATCGGGTAAAGAAAACACCGGAAAATCCGTCCCGTTATCCGCGATAGTCAAAAATCGCAGGTGATAAGTCCTACGTAACACTGGGCGATCCGCAATGCGTCCACGATGTCGATTGTGCCGTTCCCTGTAACGTCCGCCGCAGCGGTATTGAAGTTCGATACGGGGAGACCCACGTAATACTGGGCGGTCAGTAACGCGTCTACGATGTCGATCGTTCCGGATGAGTTAACGTCGCCCGGCGCGGCCGACGTTCCCGTCGGGGTCGCATCATTGCAGCCGATCGGTGTCCATGCCATCACGGAATCGGGGAACACCGAATAGCTTGCGTTGACGTCGGCATTGCTCGAATCGCCGACCCCCCTGCCGTCGCATTCCGACCTTCCGTTGTTCGAGTGCGGACACTGGAGGTACACGCCCGCGGTGGAACAGCTTTCGATTTCAGCGTCCCCGCCCACAACAACATTGTTCCCGCCGAATGTCTCGTCCCATTCCATCGCGTTCCCTTTTATGATCGTGTTTCCCGATACGGTACAGTTGTTGAGAATCGCCGCGTCCGTGATATGAGCCGTATCCGAATACGTGCCTCCCCGGACGTTCACGTTTCCGTCGAAAACGACATTCGAGTTCGCGGATGTATTTTCGATGCGTGCCGTGCCGTCCACCCTCACGCTTCCGCTAAGGTTCGAGGAACCCAGGACCACCGCCTTCGGTCCCACGTAGACGGATGCGGCGACTGAAGCGGTATTCGCGACCCAGCCCCCGCCGTTCGAATGGGCCCTGCCCGGGTAGAGTGTTTTAATATCGGACCTGAAATCGCTCTGGTATCCTTCAGGAATGGCGTTTTCTATCCTGAGTTCATAGGGGTAGCGCTTGATTTTCGGCCAGCCAGGTTCCCATACGTAATCGGTCCGGGATGTCGGTGCGCCCATCACCACGAGGTAAAGCGACTCGTCGTCCGGGGCTATTTCGTAGACCGCCTCTCCTTCATCGGACGCCGATGGTATGCCGTAGGTGACGTCCGTACCGTTATGTTTCACGGCGACGAATCCCCACCGCCATCCCGCGGTCGCGTTCACCTCGGTATGTCCCTTGAATTTCACGTGAACGATCCTGTTCGGGCAGGTTGGGTACAGCGGGATGATATTGAATCCGTAGTCCTGCGGCGCGGCGAAGTCGGGAACGATATATCGTTCGGAAGAAGAGTCTGTTTGAGAGAGTATCGTATAGTAACGCCACAGGTAGTGGTTGTTCGATGTGCCTGTTCTATATGAATCGACGAGATCGGCCATCCGCGATCCGAATCCCTGGGACGGGTAATCGAACGCGACCTCGCGCTTTGCCGTGTCGTACATGAAATCGTTGAGTTGCGATTGGTTCCATCCTTTAAGCCGAGCGAGTGCGGTAATCGGTGTTTCATTGGCTAAGGACTCTTTCCACAGCGCGTTCACCTGATTGACGCCGCCGTAATTCGCCTGTATGTTCATAAGCCACCTGAAGGCGCTGTAATGGTGGCGCGTGGAGCTCAGGTGAAAGGATCGGGTCGCGAGCCATCTCGGCATATCCTCGGATGCCGTTTCCGGGTACTGGAGGCATCGCATATAGTTCGCGTGCGCTTCCCAGAACCAGCCCGCGGGCTCGTAATTCACGAATCCGCCCGCCGTGTTCTGCTGGATCCTGTTCTGGTACTGAAGCGAATGAACCACTTCGTGGGCGAGTACATACGCGTCCCTTGTCGCGTTCGGATGTATCCATATCGCGCCGATGACATCGTCATAATGCCCGCCAAAGGCCCATCCGGTCGGGCCGCCCGAACCGTTGTATGTTTCGTTCATGACCACGATGATTTTATAGGTTCCGAGGTTTCCGGTATTTGAGACGAAGCCGAGTTCGGACACGTATTTGGTGAAACTGAGTTCGAGGTAGTTGCAGATGGCGGCCGGATCGAACCGCAGGGAGGAATCCGGATACGACTGCGGATTCGGACCGACTTTCGCGCCCCAGAACACGACAAAGTTCGCCGATTCGTATTTGTTATCCGGCGACCACTCGTTCCACGGCGACGTGGAGAATTTCTGCGGGATATACACCGATTTCGGCCACAGGGAGGCCGGAAACAGCAGAAAAAGAACGACAAGATACAGAAGAAAAGCGTATATACTTTTTTTGGCCACGTTGCATTTCCTTTTGTGTTTTTACCTATCCTACCATATAACGAACGAAAAAGCAATATTGAAGGAAAATTTCTCCGGGCGTTATACCGACGCTTTATATATAAAACAGCAATCCGAATGAAAACAGCACCGCTTCCTCAGGTTCGTTCGTCAACCAGTCGTCGCTCAATGATTCCAGGTTCGTATACAGGGAAAGCCCCTTTTCCCGCCCGAACAGGCGTACACCGGCCCTGATACTCCAGTCGACGGCGAAACCGGAAGCAACCCTGACATCGGATTTCGGATCACGGAAGAGCAGGTCGAGCTCCACTTGCAGAAAGACGGCGAATACCTCATCGATGACGACCGGATCGGTCTCCCCCCGCAAGGTGATGCAGAAAATATCCGGCTCCCGTATGTCCCGGTTCTGAAAAAGCGGAGAAAAGTGAATCCTCGAGTTAATTTCACCATGCAACAGGCTGGAGGTGGTATTGTCCGGCCAGTCAAGGGTGACGGGTGGGTGCGTGAATTGAAGGTTGACGGCTTCATGAATCGCATCCCTTCCGAAATTCCGTTCGATGTCATGCTTGCAGTCATGGTGAAAGGATATCCTGCATATCAGTTCCCGTATCCTGTAGACAAAGGAAAGACGTAAATCGGTATAAATGGCAAGCGGCCAGACGATCCAGTAGGAATCGGGATCGAGCCTGTTGAGAAAAATATGGCGGACCATGCCCTCCGTCGCCATGTCCTTCCATGAATAGAACGTGAAGATGGAACCCGTATCCATGATCCATGCGGGCGCCAGGTCCCGGCCGGAGGGCGCGTGCTGCCTTATATCGAACCAGCTATAAACGAAAGAAAACGCCCGGTTTTCGATAAAAGGCTGCCTATAGGTGTCGGGGGGAAGGGACAACACCTCCGCCCCGAGGGTGGTGAGGGAAAAGAACATCAACAAGGTGAACGCAAAGGCTTTCATCCCCGATATCATAGCATATGGCACGCTGCCGTACAATAAGGAGAGATTCAAGAATCCATCGGCTCCGGTGTTTATCTGTATGGTTGCATCCGATTTCTCAGGAACAGTTATTCCGTTTGATTTCTCCGGGGTGTCTATATGTTGAAAGCGAGCTGCGGTTTGTCTATGTGTTTTAAAGCCGAAGTATCCAAAATGGCGAATAATGATTCGTATAGAGAGAAATCAATCTATCTCCACCCGGTAGATGCTGCATTATTGTAAACAATTGTCGTAAATTCCTTCGAGGAGTCTGCTGTAATCTCCTCTCCTCAATATTCCATTGCTTAAATCTTTTCTCAAACTCATCTATGACTTTATTCCCATATCTCTCCACCATCGCCAAAAACAACTCCAACAACCCCCTCACCAACTGCGCGATACTATAACAATTCAAATCCGAATGCAGCAACTTGATCTTACGGTACATATTCTCGGAAAAATAGACATGAACATGTTCACGGTTTTCATCGGGATCATTTGAGACCGCTTGATACCGACTCATTCGTTGTTTTCCCCATTTGTGTTCCTTTATCATCAAAGGATCGATGCAGGACAATATCCAGACAATGACACCGGATAACGAACGCCTTGAACCGAACAACTTCAGGGCTTGCAGCTTCTCTTTCATTATATCCGTGATGATAAAATGGAATTCATGCGAATCGGATTCTACCATGTGACGCTCCTTGCATAATTTTTTCGTACATTGTATAACGCCTTAAAAGTGCATGCTGCTTTGATTTTTTATTTAGGAGATAAAAAAATACAGACGGAATCAAAACCCGCACTTTTTAAAATAGTGGAGTTGTTATACCAGGAAAATGTTCCTATCCATGGTGCCGGAGACTTGTAGATGACTTAGACCTTGAGGTTCGGTTCAGGCAGCCACTGTTTATTCAAGGCGGCCGTAATTATCTGCCGATATAAAGAAAAAATTCTTGTCTTCAATGTAATAAATTTCAATATTTGAATAGTCATATTTTTTCTCTATTTTGGATAAATCGAATTTAATGAACGTATCATACATTTCCAGGATATAAATATCATCTCCATTCCCGGAATACTCCCCGGAAATCACATCATCTGTTCTGTACGCATCTCCCAGGAAAAAATAATCAATGTATTGACCGTCGATATTTTTATCTAAAATCAATTCAGGATTACTGTTTTTTTCTATTTCCACGATCGAAATTGCTTCTTCCGATTTTCCGATGATATCGTATTCATATAATATGCTGATAGAAGAACCGGAAATATATTTGACACTGACGATATGGCTTGCAGTTGTTTTTGTGGTAAAACCGGTTTGAAGATCATAAAGAATACTCCCGCCGCCTAATTTTAGGTTGAAAAATAAAATAGAATCGAATCTTTTACAATAATACGTTGATCCCGGATACAATAATGCAAGTTCAAAGTTCTCATTAAGCAGATATAATCCGTCTTTTTTAATGACAAAGGAATGACTGATATCAAGCCCCGTACATGATATTCCAATACAAAAAATCAAACATATCGATGTAATAATTCTTTTAGCCATCCTTTATTCTCTATCCAAATAATATTTATATATCCCTCTCAGCTTTATGCAGCTATAAGAAACAAAATTTGGAAATCTTTTACCCGGTCTGTTGTACTTTCTGCTTCATTTAATATGTTGTACGGTAAGGTGTCACCTTCAACTACATAGAATGCTACACTGAATATTGTTCAATGTCAACGATTTTAATATAAAGGTTATTAAAGAATTGTTCATATGTATGCCGGAAATAAATTCCTGAAAGGGACATCTTTTTTTAATGCTATTTCTCTATCTTCATACATTTTCCTTTGTCTGCGGCAAATGTCTACTCAAGATTTATAATCAATTATCAATCCATTTTTTAACCTCCGTCCCCTTTAGGCTCTTTTCACGGTCTCCCGTATATTTAGTTTACTTTTTGCAATATGTATGATAAAATAGGTGACATTAGCTGAAATTCCGTTATTTTTACCGGCTGCTTTTATAAGGGTGATTAAAAATAAAAAGTTGAATCTTTCTATAAAAAAGGAGAAAAAAATGAACGTAAAAAGGTTTTTTACATTATTAATTATGGTGTTTGTTCTCGGCGCGGGTATACAGGAGACGGCACGGGCGACCGACCTCGCGGATGTCAGGGTGGTGGACAAGGATTACCTGATGCTTCATTTCAAGGACGGCGATGTCCTGTTCGATGAAGACGGGGGTTCAACAGACGGCTCTGGCGGTTCATATACAGTTACTTACGGTGCGGCACTCGATACGAAAAACGCCGCCGTCACCGGGAACTGGGTGATAACATCCGCCGACGACCCCGCGTACGGAACGTCCGGCGCGTCGCCGGTTGCGGTATACAGAAAAACAAAGGTCAACGGTATGGATGAGGACGAGTGGGGGAGCGGCGACTGGAATTGGCAATACACATACGAACATTTCATATACCTGAGTCTTCCTTCCTCCATGCGGCAGGGCGACACGTATATGATCGAGGTTCCGGGTAACATTAATTGCGATACCGCTTCACGGAGTATTACCTTCGATATCTTTCGGTGCCCTTCGGAAGCCGTTCATGTGAATCTTGTCGGATATATTACCGGTCCAGGCGTGAAATCAGCGGACCTTTATCATTTTATAGGCGACGGCGGCTACAGGGATTATACGGATTTTATCGGGAACGACGTTTATATCTATAACGTTGGAACGGGCGAATCGCGGACCGTCGGATCGGTCTCTTTCTGGATGCAGGGTAAAAAAGAAACTCACTGGAATATGACGGGGGGCGACGTCTGGGCAATCGACGTTACCGGGTTCAATGAACCGGGAACCTATCGGCTTGCAGTCGAAGGAGTCGGATGCAGTGAGGATTTTCAGATCGACAACGGTGTTTATCACGACCCTTTTAAAGTATCGGTACAGGGATATTTCTATATGAGGATAGGCCAGGAAGACTATCCTTCCGGCAAACCGAAGCCGAGGACCCCCTTGTACATTCCGAACGTGTCCCCTCCCGATTGTAAGGTATATGTCACGAGCATGCATCCCTATCATCCCGAATGGGATTCTTTTTCAAGCGGCGATCAGTGGGACAAACCAAATGACTGGGCTTCTTATACCCTTTCGGGCAATCCCGCGAACCCCGACGCGACAGGCGGTCACAGCGACGCTTTTGACTGGGACCGGCATCTGATGCATGTCGCGAACATCTACGATCTCTGTCTCGCCTATATTCTCAGCGAGGGCGCCATCGGTGACGATGACCTTAATATCGCTGAAAGCGGCAATGGAGTCCCCGACATACTGGATGAGGCCAGAAACGAAGTGGATTTCTGGCTGCATCTTCGTTATAACGGCGGGTATTCCCACGGCCTCACCAATCCGAACGACGATAATATCCTGTACCAGGCGGGCAATACCGCGGTTGCCGCCTGGGCAAATGCTTTGAACAGTGCGATACTCGCCTATTGTTTCCGGATTGCCGGTCTTGACAGCCTGAGAAACATATATGAAGACGCCGCCATAGAGGCATTTACGTATGCCGGCGGTTTGAGCGACCAGATGCTGGATGAAGAAAGCGCCGGTATCAGGGGCAGGGACTTTAAAATGATGGCCGCCGCCTACCTGTATAATTTAACCGGCGATACGGCATACGAAGATATCGTTAACGATTTGAGTGTGGTCACCGGTCCCTCATCCGTTATCTGGAAACAAGACTCATACAATCAAATCTGGGGAGTGGCCGCCTACCTGAAAACGCAGCAGCCCGTCCATTATCCCGATCTCTGGAACAACATGAAGTCCGCCGTTATCGCCCGGGCGAAAAGTGTGGAAGCCGGTATGGTTGACTCCCGCCCCTCCCGCCGGGGTTATGCCGATGAAGACGCGGAGAAATCGGGAAACCAGGCCTGGTGGCAGACGAATCAGGATATGCCGCGAACCGCCATCGCCCACGCCGTTACCGACAATCAGGCGGAAAAGGAGATTTTTCTCGACGCGTTGATCATGGAAGCCGATTGGGGGCTGGGCCGGAATCCTCTCAACCTTATCCAGATGACCACGGCAACCACGCCGCTCGACGGCAAACGCAGTTTTGTCAGCATCTACACGAGCGGCCGTGACGACGGGAGTCCCGGACTTCACCCCGGACACACGCCGTACCTGAACACGGAGTCATGGGGGAGCGGTATGATGGGCAACGATCCTGGACCGGTTTTCGATCTGTTTTATCCCGATATCGAAAACTGGCCGCATTCTTCAAAATGGATCGATACCAGGTATATCTGGTGTCACACGGAGTTCACCCCGCGGCAGACCATGAGGGGGAAAACCCTTCTCTACGGCTATCTCTACGGTCTTACCGCAGACCGCCTGACCGCCGCCTTCACGTT
>JAFGHO010000095.1 GCA_016930085.1 Spirochaetales bacterium | reverse complement strand
CGTCTTCCTGAAAGGCGTCTTCCTGAAAGGCGTCTTCCTGAAAGGCGTCTTCCTGAAAGGCGTCTTCCTGAAAGGCGTCTTCCTGAATATTGAAGACACTGCGGGTTAATTTATTTTAAAAAAATATATCCCGTGTTTGAAAAAAAAAATTTAATTGATTACAATGAGATAAAAGAAGGGATTGACCGTATAGCGAAACAGGATGGCGGTGTGAAAAAAAATTATAGCGTATATATTATCGATAGACAACCTGTCGTAAGAAAAGGACTTTCGACAATTATTACCGAAGTCCGGGGGTTCGATATTTGCGGCGATTGCAGTGATACGAAAAATGTTTATGAATCGATCGAAAAACTAAATCCCGATATCATTATTCTTGATATTGCGCTTAAAGAAGGCAGCGGTATCGAGTTTATCAAGGATCTCAAGGTTCGATTTCCCGAAATTCATATTCTTGTATTCTCCCATCATGACGAATCCATCTACGCGGACCACGTGCTTCGGGCGGGGGCGCTCGGATATATCATGAAGGATGAGGAACCGGATAAAATTAAAGAAGCGATCAAATACGTACTCAAGGGTGAAATTTTCGTGAGTGAAAAGATCAGACTCAAGCTGCTCAAGCGCCTGATTTCCAATAAACCAAAACCGTACCAGTCGCCGATGGAGCAATTATCGAGTCGGGAACTGGAAGTATTTCAACTCATCGGTGCGGGGCTTTCGACAAGGAAAATCGCATCGGAACTCAATCTGGGTATAAAAACTATCGAAACATACCGGTTTAATATAAAAAAGAAGTTGGGTATCAGTGACAATACCGAACTGATCCACCACGCGTCAAAGTGGTTTTTCAACGAAAATAAAGGAAAATTTCAAGAAGAAATATAGGTGCACGGGCAGTGTCTTTTATAAACAGACGATGACAATCGTGTGATCGGGTGGGACGGCTTCATGAAACACGCTCGCATGGAACCCGTATTATTATCAGAGAGAGTCCGCGTATGAAAAAAAAGGAAACACTTCACGAGAAGCTTGTCGGGGGATTATCCGGAATTCGTAATTCAGTCCATCAAATCGATGCCGATACGACCGATCGGGACGATAGAGATCATTCGCTTTTAACCGGCAATGAGGATGGATTCAGCCTGCTTTCCCAATCATCGCATCCCTGTATTGTGATCAATGGCAACGCAACAATACGGTATGTCAATGCGGCATTTGAAAAGCTCACCGGTTTTTCCGGCAGAATGCTTACCGGGAAGGGGGTGCCGTACCCGTGGTGGAAGAAGAGGTCGTCGAATGAGATAAAAGCGTATCGGGAGAAACTCGGGATCATTAAATCTAAAAAATCGTATCGTTGCGAGGAGTGTTGCATTACCAGCACGGGAGAAACAATCTGGGTTGAAAAAACTTATATTCCCGTTGTCGGCAACGGGAAATTCAGATGTTATATCTCCACATGGATTGATATCACACGACGGAAAGAAATCGAGGATGAATTACGTTTGAGTGTCTACCGCTTCGAGCAGCTTTTCGATCATATGTCGAGCGGTGTTGCCGTGTTCAGCGCGATTGAGGGCGGTGATGATTTCATGTTCGTTACGATCAACCGGGCCGCTGAACAAATCGAGAAAATTAAAAAAGAAGATGTTTTTGGAAAAAGCGTAAAGGAAATATTCCCCGGCATCGCGGAGTTCGGATTATTCAGGGTATTTCAGGAGGTCTGGCAGACCGGGATTCCGCAGCACCATCCCGTTTCACTGTACACAGACAAGCGGATCACCGGCTACAGGGACAATTACGTGTATAAGCTTCCCACCGGAGAAATAGTCGCCGTGTATGACGATTGTACCCGTCAGAAACAGGCTGAAGAAGCACTCTATGAAAGCGAGATTAAATTCCGCAGTCTTGTCGAGCAGTCAAAGGACGGCATCGTGATGGTCGATAAAGCGGGCGTGATTGTCGAATGGAACGGGGCGCAGGAGACGTTGAGCGGATTAAAAAAGGAAGATGTCGTCGGGAAGCCGATATCCGAAATTCATAAAGCCGGACAACACGGTGATAAGGGTTCTGGAACCTTTTCCTGTTATTGTGCTCGCATTATGGCGATGGTTGAAGAGCTGACCGGTTGCAGGGGAAAAAACCCGAGTGAAACGCTTTCGGAAATGGAAATCCGGCATGCCGACGGATCTCTCACGATAATCGAGTCGATGGTGTTTCCCCTGAAAATGGGAAAGGGATGGATGGTCGGGAGCATCAACAGGGATATCACACAGAAGAAAAAAGAAGAAAAACTCGCCCGAATACAGGAAGAGCGGCTTATCCAGGCGAACAGACTGGCCTCGCTTGGGATACTGGTTTCCGGTGTCGCCCACGAGATCAATAATCCGAATCAGGCGATCATGACATATGCCCATATTCTCTCGGAAACATGGAAATCGATGTTGCCGATTCTGGAGCAATATTACCGTGACAATGGGGATTTCCTTCTTTCCGGATTGAAGTATTCGAGCGTGAGAAAGGATATGCTCGATTATATAAAGGGTATTTCCGACAGTTCAAAAAAGATCGATACGATCGTGAGTGATCTTAAAAGCTATTATCGCAGTGAGGAATCGAATGCCGATGAGATCCTCGACATCAATGCAGTGGTCAGGGCGGCAATGACATTGATTCAGCCGTTTATCAGGAAGACAACGCCGCATCATGAGGTGCGTTATGGAGAACATATTCCGCCGGTAAAAGGAAATTTCCGGCGTCTGGAACAGGTGGTCATTAATCTGATCGAAAATGCATGCCAGGCCCTGGTCGATCCGGAAATGGGCGTTTCGATCAATACCCGTTTCAATCGGGACAATGACATGATTGAGATTCATGTCTCCGATCAGGGGGAGGGGATATCTCAGGAGAATTTGAAAAAAATCAAGGATCCGTTTTTCACGACACGCCGTGAATCCGGCAGAACGGGTCTGGGGCTTTTTATTTCCCATTCGATCGTTATCGAACACGGCGGCAGTCTCGATATTGTATCCGAATCGGGGAAATGGACGACAGCGATCGTCAGGCTTCCGCCTGCAAGATAACATACGCTGTGACGGAGGTATATGTGAGTGAAGAAAAAAAACCTGATTTCGCCGTCTGTATTGTCGATGATGAACTTGCGGTTATAAAGAGTTTCGGCGGACTGCTCGAGGCAACAGGCATCTCGAATATTATAGAGATAAACGACAGCAGGGAACTCATGAACTCACTGGCAAAAGAAGATATCGGTGTACTCCTTCTCGATCTTACAATGCCGCATATGAGCGGTGAACGCCTCATGCCCCTCATCCGTGATGAATATCCCGATCTGGCGATCGTCATTATAACGGGAACGGTCGATGTCGGAACCGCCGTGAGGTGCATGAAAATGGGGGCGTTCGATTATCTGGTCAAACCGGTTGAAAACAGCAAACTGATCGCAACGATAAAGCGTGCGATCGAAATTGAGGAACTCAAAAGAGAGAACAGGAGGCTGAAGAAACATTTCATTTCACAGGAACTCGACCATCCGGAAGCCTTTACCGACATTATTACCCGGAATCAGCGGATGAAACAACTCTTCATCTATGTCGAGTCGATCGCGCGAACGGACAAGCCGGTTCTCATTACCGGGGAAACCGGTACCGGCAAGGAATTGATTGCGCGGGCGATACACGTGATCAGCAGGAGGAAAGACAATGTTTTTCTTTCCGCCAATATAGCGGCATACGATGAAAATACCCTTACCGACACACTCTTCGGCCATGTCAGGGGAGCGTTTACCGGAGCGGATAGCAGCCGAAAAGGTCTGGTTGAAACCGCGTCGAGGGGCACTCTTTTTCTCGATGAAATCGGTGATCTAAACGAGAGTTGCCAGGTGAAGCTTCTGAGGCTTTTGGAATCAGGTCAATATTACCCGCTTGGTTCCGATATGCCGAAGCAATCGGGGGCCCGCATCATCGTGGCCACGAATAAGGATCTGAAGCAGGCGTTCGAAAACGGAGGTTTTCGGAAGGACCTTTTCTTTCGACTGTATACACATCATGTTCATCTCCCTCCGCTCAGGGAACGAATGGACGATCTTCCCTTTCTTATCGACTATTTTGTAAAACAATCCTCTGAGGAATTGGGAAGGGATATCCCGGTGGTCCCGTCACAAGTATTCGGATTTCTTAAGGCATATTCATTTCCCGGAAATATAAGGGAATTGAAGTCATTGATACTCGATGCGATGAGCCGCATCCCGTCCGATTCACACACGCTTTCTCCCGGATTTTTTTACAATACGCTTTCTCTGAACAAATCGGAGATGAATGAAGGTGAAAAACCCGCCATTCGGTTCGGAATCGAGCTTCCGACTATAAAGGAAGCGGTACAACAGGTTGTCGACGAGGCGCTTAAAAGGACGGGGGGTAACCAGAGTGAGGCGGCACAGTTGCTCGGTATCAGCCAGCAGGCATTGAATAAACGCTTGCAGAAGAGAAGAAAAACACCGCCACGTGGTTAACGATACGGGTTACGCGTCTGTACGTAACGGACGGTTTTACTACAATATTTTTACGGACGGTTACAACAAAGGTTGTTGAACGAATAACCCCGTATTTTTTTATCCATGTTTAATTTTAGTTAATATAAAGAAATACTAATAATTTAATCCATGGCATACTCTTTGCTTATACATTGGTATGGTTTTTTTCGTTAATCTCGATACGGGGTTTACATTTTGTATTTCATATTCCGAGCTTGGAATGGTGAACAGGGTTGTTCAGGAAACCGAAAAATTTCTCAAAGTGTATGGCATACGGCAGTATATGAACCTGCTCTTGGTTTTACGTGAATTGCTCATTATTGCCATTGTGGGAAATGATGAAAACGAAACCGATAATCTCATAAAGTGCAGAATTTCGAATTGTTCCGGGGCGCGATTCAAAATAGAAATAGAAGATCAGGGGGGTGGATTCGAGTACGGTATGCTCGACAGAAGTATCGTCAATACACGGGTTCCTGTAAAGAATAAAGGATATCTGCTTGTTTCCATGCTTTCGGATGACATTGAAGTAACTCCCGCGCTGAATAAAGTGACGGTATATGTCACCTGCGGCTGAATGAGTAAAACAAAGTACCGGTAATCCCCGTTACATAAGATCACCGTCATTAACCGATACAACTAAGGAAATGGATGATCGGATTCATCATTTTCCTTAGCGTTTATTCAGTTATATTCCTATTGAAAAGAAAACAAAAAAAAATAGAGTTTAATAGTGGACACTCTTCGTGCCGTAACGGGGAAGAGTGAACGGCAAGGGGATTATCGTATCGTTAGTGGAATGAAGATGGTGTGGATGCGGTTTCGGATATTCGGGGTATGCAATCCGCCATCATCACGAAAACGAAATGATATCCGGGCGAATGAGACTTTTTTGAAAGGAGAATGGCTATGAGCGTTGCAGAAAAGGTGAAATCATTTCAATGTCTGACTTTTACTCTTGGAGATGAAGTATTTGCGGTGGATATAATGAAAATTCAACAGATTCTCGACTTTACCAGAATCACTAAAGTACCGAAAACCCCTGACTTTATGAGAGGGGTGATAAATCTGCGGGGAAGTGTCGTCCCGGTTGTCGACCTGAGGTTAAAGTTCGGCATGGAACAGACCGAACAAAGTATCGACACCTGCATTATTGTTATGGAAATATCGTTTGGAAAGGAAACCACGGTTTTGGGCGCCCTCGCGGATTCCGTGCAGGAGGTTATCGAACTGGAACCGGACCAGATCGAGGAAGTACCAAAAATAGGAACGACTCTCAACACCGAGTTTATCAAAGGGATGGGGAAGAAAGGAGAATCGTTTATTATCATACTCGATATTGACAGCGTTTTTTCGGATTCGGAAATCGATACCGTGAAGTCAGTCAAAGCACAGGCCGAAGGAATACGGGAAGAGGATTCGGGGAAAAAATAATCCATTATTTTTCTGAACAAGGTATAAAAGCAAGTGAAGGAGGAGATTCTTTTTATATTTGTCAAAAGCCGTTCCCGAGGATGGTTGATAACGTACGACAGTGTGAAGACGGTCAATAGCATTACGCTTTTTTTTATAAGTCGACCTGCGGCCCTTTATTCTTTTTTATTAACGTGGTATAATGCGGCTAAAAGAAAAAGGAAAGATACGATATTATGAAAATACTGATTGTTGAAGATGATTTCATAAGTAGAAAGTTGATGATAAAATATCTGACGCCGTATGGTGAGGTGGATATCGCCGTGGACGGTGAAGAAGCGCTTGAAGCCTTATCGCGTGCGTGGGAGGACAATGCGCCGTATCAATTGATCTGTCTCGATATCAAGATGCCGGGAATGGACGGCCATGAGGTTCTCGACAAAATAAGGAAGATCGAAAAGGAAAAGAACATCGGTGAAAAAAAAGCGGTCAAGGTCATTATGACGACGATATTGAAGGATCCGGAAAATGTATTCAACGCCTATTATAAAGGCAGAGCCGTGGCGTATCTGGTAAAACCGTTCGGCGAAGACGATATCATCGACGAAATTAAAAAATTGGGGCTCGTTTAACCTCTATAGCCGCCGAATATACATATTCGTTATACATGCTTTTGTCCTGATGCCGGGTTTGGGCGGATTTCTCACAAACGGTCCTGAGTCCTTTATAACGAATATATGAGATGAAAATAATAGTTATCCCTGTGCGTTGAATGACGGATCAGGTCTCGGCACTGAAAAAAAAGAGGGCCGATCCCCCGTAGAACCGGCGGTCATGGCACACGAGTCTTCCGACGGAATACGGTGTTTCTTCCTGTTTTGGAACATGGATAACGAGTCTTCCGTCCCCTGAAAGAAGGCCGCGCTCGTCGATGAGTTTCAGTATCCCGGGCTTGCCCTGAAAAGCGAACGGCGGATCGATGAAGATGACATCGAAAGAAGCCGCGGTTTTTCCGATAAACCGGTATACGTCCGTTATGCGAATCTCGACGCCCGACTCGACGAACGAACAGTTTTTATATAATGTCCCCCGTTTCCTGTAATCTTTCTCGACCATAACGACCTTCTTGGCGCCGCGTGAAACGGCCTCGATGCCGACAACGCCCGAACCGGAAAAAAGATCGAGAAACGTTAGTCCGTCGAGGTCTCCCAGAATCGCGAAGAGGGATTCCCTCATCCGGTCCATGGCCGGCCGGATGACGCCCGGCGGGCAGATGATTTTTCTTCCTTTATATATTCCGCCTGTAATTCTCATACTTTCATCATATCAGGGCTGAAAGAGATCCTGTTGCCGGAACATAGGTTTTTTTCCATCCGCCCCGTTTTCATTATCGGCGGTTTTCTCATCGTCATCCGGATTCCCGATTTCGGGAAAAGGATTACGCCATTGCCAGCCTGTCTTTCCCGTGGAACGCAGGTTTTCAAGCCGTCGAATTGTTATTTCTGCGAAAACCGGATCGATATCGGCAGTAAAGACACGCCTGCGGTTCCGTTCTCCCGCGATAAGTGTTGTCCCCGAATGGGCAAAAAGATCGATAACGGCATCGCATTCTACGCTTGAAGAAAGCATGATCCGTTCGATCGCTTCAAGCGGTTTCTGTGCGTAACAGCCCGCGACATTTTCCTCCATTCTGTAGAATACCTGCTGAATGTCAATCCACACATTTCCCGGCCTGATTGTGTTTGCCTTGCTCCGTTCCAAATTTTCCGTTCTTTTTCCTCCCACGACCTTATAATACCCTTTGAGGACTTTGGGAATATCGGTATAGCAGACATTAAATGCGGGATCGCCTTTGATATAATGCAGAAGTTCCTGCCTTACCCACATCCAGTTGCGCTGTGTTCCGTAACCGCGCTGGTTTCTGAGGGTGATAAAATTTCTCGGCCTCAATTGAGTGAATTCCCTCAACAACAATAGCAGTTCCGGAAGGGGCTGAAAATTGTCGTTGACATCGAGTCCCGTCCATATGTAGAAGTGGGCCGAGTCTTTAGTGCATAACAGAATGTTTTCAATCCATTTTCTCGAAAAGGCGATATACGTTTCGGGAGATATTTTGAAAAGGCTGTCCGTTTTCGCTTTCCCCACCCCGACGTTGTAGGGGGGATCGCAGATAAGACATGAGGATGTTTGACCGTCAATGAGGCGGAGGACGTCTTCTTTTTTTGTCCCGTCGATAACACCGACACGGTGTCCCCTCTCGCTGTCTTCCCATATTTCTCCGTATGAAAGACGGCAGAGTGGAAGCAGCGTCGCTCGAAGGTCGCCGTAAAGATCCAGACGACCGAGTTTTTCAGTTGTTGTATCCGTTGACAATTTTCCTGGTCCTTTCTTTTTTTATCCGGTATATTCCGAAGAGGAGGGAGAGGAGGAGCATGAGCGTACAACTAGCGAGGGCAAAATCCGCGATATTGAAGGTCGGGAAATGGGATATATGAAAGAGTCCGTACATTTTAAGGCTGATGAAATCGATCACCCCGTCCGGCCTGAATATCCTGTCGATAATATTTCCGAGTCCGCCGCCCGTGATACCCGCTATGACGAAACGCTGAAAACGCGAAAAATTATCGGCCTTAAAGGAATAAAACACGACATAACCGAGAACGAAAAGAGGGAATACGACAAACAGGAGGTATCGGAGGGCGGCCGGGAAATGGGCACCGAGGCTGAATGCGACACCGAGATTTTTTTCATGGACGATCCTGATGAACCCGTTGAAGAGTGTAAACCCGGTTTCATGGATATGAAGGTCAGCTGACACGGCTGTTTTTGTCACCTGATCGAATATGACTACAAGGAGTGTTATGAGGTAAGGGAAAAGTTTTTCCCGCAGCTTGTTTGCCATACGCGAACTATAGCGGGTATGTTATATCTGTTCAAGCCATTAATAAAAATGCCGCCGACATTCGGAGAGCATCCTTTGAAGGTGGATTTTTGCCAACTATATGTCGTCATTATTTTATGGGCACTTCTAAAAACTTGCTTTGCAGGTTTTTAGAACCACAAAATATTTCCCTAAGCCCACAAGGGCACCTAAAGGGAAAACTATCTTTGTATTTATATAGAGAATTATAATAATCGGCTGTGTTTCTATACTATTTTCTATAGGTGACATGACATATATACAGCATAAAAAGATAGTTTTTAGAGGTGCCCTTATAATTAATGTATTGATAAGGAAGCCGGGAACCCTGAAAAATAGTTAACCAATTCCGACTATATATGATATAATCATGGCTTCCCGGTTTCATTGTAAAACGATTTTCGGAGACAAGAGGTTATGGACAAAATCAGGGTGCTGATTGCAGACGATCATATCGTCGTACGGCAGGGATTTCGAGAACTTTTAAGGAGTCACCGTGATATCGAGGTCGTCGGTGAAGCTTCGAGCGGCGAAGAGGCGCTCGAATTGGCGGGAGCATTCGAACCCGATATTATTCTGATGGACATTGCGATGCCGGGAATTAATGGTATCGAGGCGACGAAAAAGATCAAAAAATCGAATCCGGCCGTCAACATTATTATCCTGACCGCCTATGATAATGACGAGTTTATTTTCGCCTGCCTCGCTGCGAAGGCCGCGGGATATCTTCTGAAGAATATCGAGGGAGACGAATTGATCCGCTCGATACGCGCCGTGTATCATGGTGATTCCGTTCTTCATCCCAGTATTACCAGAAAGGTCATCGGACGCCTTCAAAGCCGGGAAGAAGAAAAACAACTCCCAAAAAGGAATGTGATTTCACGTCGTGAACTCGAGATCGTCAGGCTGGGTATCGAGGGATTCGTTAACAAGGAAATCGCGGATCGTTTGAGGATTTCGGAAAGAACCGTGCAGACACATTGGCGAAATATATTCGTCAAACTGAATGTGAGTACGAGAGTCGAGGCGATCATGATCTGTCTGCGAAAAAAATGGGTAACGCTGGATGAAAAAGAGTATACGCCGGGCTGAGAAACCCCATCGCTTTCTTATTCTGTTATCCTCACCCGGTTTCTGGATTGTCACCGGATTATTGATGCTTTCCGCGATACTTCATTACCCGCAGCTGCTTCCTTTTCCGGATGTTTCCGGGATGAACTCCTTGTTCGGGCTTCAACGTCATGCAGTCGAACGAATCATCTTTCTCCTCCCCATCACATTGGCGGCCTATATAGGGGGTGGAAAAGGAG
Source organism: Spirochaetales bacterium (assembly GCA_016930085.1). NCBI lineage: Bacteria > Pseudomonadati > Spirochaetota > Spirochaetia > Spirochaetales > Spirochaetales bacterium. Next base: position 985 of record JAFGHO010000095.1, on the reverse strand, counting down.
GGGTGGCCTGTCTCCTTGCCGCCCTCTCGCTGATGTTTCCGCGGGTCTTCCTTTTTTCGCAATTCCCGAAAGACGCTTTTTTTGAAACATGCATGGTCGGGGTGACAGGTACACTCATTAATCTCTGGCTTGAATCAAGGCGCAGGCAACTGCATCAACAAAAAAGAATGGAGGAGAAACTCAGGTTTTATACTGATAAAATAAGCCGCGCCCATGAAGAGGAACGTAAACGTATCGCCCGGGAATTGCATGACGACACGATACAGGATCTCATTGTCATAAGCAGGCAGCTCGATTCGGGTATTAAAGGCGGCGTACCCGCCGGTGCCAAATGGAAGCGGTTACAGCAATCGATGCGTGAAAGAATCGATGAAATGATTGTGAGGATGCGTCGGTTTATTCAATTTCTCAGACCGCCGACACTCGATTACCTCGGTCTTGTCCCCGCGCTTCGTGAACTCGCGGGCGACAGTGAAGCCGTGCACGGTATCCGTATCCGCCTCGTCGTTCCCGAACGACTTCCGGAAATCCGGAAGGAAAACGAACTCCTTGTTTATCGTATTGTGCAGGAGGCTTTGAATAACATACGGAAACACTCGGGGGTCAAAGAGGCGAGTGTGTTAATAAAGCATGAGGAGGCGATGCTGAAAGTGGAAGTGCGGGATACGGGGAAGGGGTTTGATATGAGGCGGAACGATGAGTTCATTCGGAACGGTAAAGTGGGCATTATGGGTATGGAAGAGCGGGCGCATCTTCTTCAGGGAACACTTTCGATCGTATCCGAAAAGGGCGGCGGAACAGCGGTGAGACTGGAAGTGCCCTGTTAGTGCGGATTTCTCACATACAGTTTTAATTATCACTAACTTGTTTCAATATAGACAATTATATTAAATGTCATAAAACAGTTTGCTTTTTGAGAAAAGCGCCAAAACCCGGCTTAAATATGTAAGTCACTTTATAATAAACAGATAACAAACATTTCAAT
>JAFGHO010000094.1 GCA_016930085.1 Spirochaetales bacterium | reverse complement strand
CCCACGACAGAACCAACGACAGAACCAACGGCCGAGCCGACGGCAGAACCCACAGAAGAACCGACGGCAGAACCCACAGAAGAACCCACGGCAGAACCAACGGCATTGCCGACACCGGGCGGCGGCGGGCTTGCGGTGCAGTACCAGTGTGGTGATACCAATGCAACCAATACGGAAATTAAGCCCCATTTTATCATTGTCAATCTTGATACGGCCGCCCACCCCCTGAGTGAAATGAAGATCAGGTATTACTACACGCTCGAGGGATCGGGACCTGAGACGGTTTACATCGATTATGCGGCTGTAGGCCTGGGTAATGTAACGGCTTCGTTTCAAACCGGGTATCTTGAAGTCGGGTTTACCGCAGAAGCCGGAGATCTCCCCGCATCGGACAATAGCGGCGAGATACATGTCAGGTTTCACAAGAATGACTGGACCGCGTATAATGAAGCGAATGATTATTCCTTCGATGCCTCGAAAACCGCGTATACGGATTGGGAAAACGTCACCCTCTATTTTAACGGCACTCTGGTCTGGGGATACGAGCCGTAAGACCGGTTTCCTTTCGAGACAAAAATGGCACCCGATTACTTTAACGAGATGACGGCATTATAAAGGTTATACTTCTCACCTGTTCAAGCGGGATATGAAGCCTGATTCCATAGTCTATTTCGGTACCGCTTACTTCGACCGTATCACTATCGATGAGGAGAACGGACGATTGGCTGCCGGGAAGGACGACGGAGGCCTGACGATGACCTTTTTCCGCTATCGCTTCTTCATCCGTGAATGTGATCGATCTGATATCGGAAAACTCCAGTCTGAAAACCGTCTCCCGGATCATGCAATTGAAATGTTCATAACCGTTTCTCGAGAAATGTTCGAGCTGATAATTATTGCCGTCCGTATCGACAAGGCGAACCGTATAGCCGCCGTTTTCCGTAAATGCACCTTGTGCGGCAAGAAAAGAGAAAAGAATCATTATCGTACGGAATGCCGTTTTTCGTCTCAACATATATTACCCCATCCCTATTGAATCGTTGAAATTTTCTGACGTCCTTCTTTTATATTTTCGTATTATCCGGGCCGTTTCTCCATCTATTTCTTGGAAGCAGTACGCACCCGGTGCGGCGATACATGGTTCCCGTCAAAGAGTAATCCTACCATTCAATCCCTTTTTGAGCCCTGCGGCCATTGTGAAAGGGATGCTTTATCTCTTTCATATCGGTGACCAGATCCGCCGTTTCGATGAGAAGGGGGGAAGCGCGCCGGCCGGTGACGATAATATGGAGATGTTCCGGCCTTGCCGAAAGTTCTCCGACTATTTCACTTTCCCCGATGAATGAAAGGTCGATAAGATAGGTCAATTCATCGAGGATGATAAGATCATATGAAGACGAACGGATTGTTTCTTTAGTAAACCTCCAGGCCTTCTTTGCCGCACGCTCGTGATTTGTCATGCCTTTTGTTTTCTCTTTTATAAATCCTTTTCCCGTCACATATAAATCGAAAAGTCCGGGAAAATGTTCGGCGAGATGTATTTCCCCGCTTTTCGTGCACTGTTTTATAAACTGTATCATACAAACACGAAATCCGTGGCCCATCGCACGTACCGCGCAACCGAGGGCGGCGGTTGTTTTTCCTTTTCCGTCCCCGGTATATATAATGAAAAGCCCTTTTTCATGCATATCCGGTCTCCTTAATTATCAGTGTACATCCGGGAATAGACGACCGGAAGAGACCATTAATGGCGGGACGGTATAATTTATTGAGGGCCATCTTCCCGTTCTTCATATTGAATCAAAAAGACTTCACCCGAAGCCGTACCGGCCAGAAACGAGTCTCCGAACTCGGAAAGGGAACACCGTATCGGACTCCCTGAAACGGGGAGTCTTTTTTCGATCGTTTTTGTTTCAGTATCAATGATAATAACCTCTCCTTTATCTGTTCCGATTAAAAGCAGACCGTCTGAAAATAATGGTCTTTTATAATAATACCCGTTCGGGTCCGGACGGCTGTCGATCGAAATAAAATGACGCACCGTGAAGGCGTGCGTCTCCATCAGAAAGAGATCCCCTGCCATGGTGAAAATGAAACAGCTGCCGTTATCCCGTCCGGAAATCGAGGCGATACCGCCGGGAAGAGAGGCGGTTTTGATTTCTTTCAGATTCTCATCGAGTATATAAAGGAGGCCCCCGTTATCGCCGAAAAAGACGGTTTTGCCGATCACGGCGACGCTGCAGTAACTTTTGTTTTTCGTGGTGAAAACCGATTTCCGTTTTCCGTCCGGGGAAAACAGAACGATGATTTCATTCGTCAAAGAGGAGACATACACCCGGCTGTTTTCGAATACAGGCGTTGTCGGACTTGAAATCCCATACACCGGAGCGGGGTCTATCGTATCCGGACCCGGGACAAGTGAATAGATACCCGAGCCAAAAGGAAGATAGATGCGTTGATTGTAACTCACCATACGTGAACCGTAACTCATGTAGCCGGGGGCATCGATCGACCTGATTTCCCGTCCCGTTTCCGCATCGAGTACAAGAAGTTTGTTATCATTATAAGAAGAGATATAGACGTTATTACCATAAATAGAGGGCATGGCCATAAAATAGGTGCCTTTCGATTTACCGTATATTTTTTCCCATTTTTTTTCTTCCCGCATGAATCCGATAAGGGCGCCGCCGGTCACGGCAACGGCAAGGTCGGAAGCATCGGCGAATCCGATAATCGCCCGTTCTTCCGCTTCGTCACCGGCGTCATATCGATAAAGGAGAGAGGACGACCATACCCTTTTTTTTCTTATCGGTTTAAACTCGAGACCGCCTATCGTTTTTCTCTCTCCTTCCGAAAAGCTGATTGTCGCTCTGTAAGGAACAAACCCTTCCTTTTCAAGACGAAGATCGTGCCTGCCGGCCGGAAGAGTAACGCTTATCCTGTCTTTGAATGTCGCCCGTTTCCGGTCATCGAGGATAAGCGTCATTGTACCGCTGCCGTCGATGGTGAGTTCCGCCTCTTTTTTTGGATGAACCGGTTTAAGGGGTTCCGTTGCGATAACCGCTTCCAGTTTCCGGTCGAGGGCCTCTCCGGCTTCTTCTTTTTTGAAACGGCCGTCTTCCCATACCCTCATCCCTTCGCCTTCCGTGCATTCAATTGAACGGCCGTCCGGGGACCCTGCGGTAATTGTAACGAGCAGTTTCCCTTCGGCGACCGCAACAAAGGTCCCGTTGCCAATCGAATGTTCGACGAGATACCTGGTCCCGATCGTACGGATGATCGCATAGGGGGTATGGATTTCGATCGCCGGGTCTTTCGAATCGATGACAAGCCCGCCGTCCGCTATTTCCACATTAATTTCAGCCGGAGTGAGACGGGAAAAACCGATTGTGGAGTTCTGCCGTACCGTGAGCCGGGCGCGGTCGTCCAGATGCAATTCGCATTCGGAATCCCGGCCGGTGGCAATAGACGTCCCCTCCCGGATCGTATCGCGTACCTCCAGGTCTTTCTCCTTTTCTTCGGCAATACGCGTTACCATATTGGCGACAAGCGAGACGGTTACGGAAACCGTTTCTCCGCCCGCGATTTCTTTCCCGGGCGGCCGTTGCAGAAAATAAAGACCGATCGGAACCAGGAGGACGACAAGGAGCGCGGCGGCAGCCAGTATCGGTATAAATACGGTTATTTTCCCTGACTTTTTTTGTTCTCCCTCATCGTCGATCCCCTGTCTGATGCCCGCGAGCACATTCTCATCAAGGTGTTCGGGAACCTTTTCGAGGGCATCGAGCCGGGAGAAGATGTCACTGAAATCTTTATCGCTTAACCGCCGTATCCATTTCTTCATCGTGTCACCCTAAAAGAAATCCCGTGAGATGGAATCCATCTCTTTTTTTATCGCGTTTTTAGCCCTCGTAAGCAGACTCTCGATCGCCTTTCCGCTTTTTCCGGTCTCACGCGCAATCTGCTTTATTGATTTATCTTCGATATACTTTTTCCTGAGAACATTACTGTAGGCGTCTTTTATATTTTGTAAGGCCATATTCATGAGGAGGATCTTCTCCTTGTTATGCAGTATTTCCGTCATATCGGACGGTATTCGCTGGTTCTGTTGTATGATGTCCTGATATTTTTTATCTCTGTATTTTTTTCTCAAATGATCGATGAAACGGCGTGAAGCGATCTGAAGTATCCAGCTCTGGATATTTTTCGTCGATTTCAGGTTTGGCGCGGAGACAAGCGCCGAGTGGAATGTGTCGCTGAAAATCTCTTCCGTCGAGGTATAATCACCGTTCGTCTTGATGATGAGGAAATTATATACGGTATCCTTGAGATTTCTATAAACCTTTTCAAACACTTCAGTGTTTCTCTCTTTGAAGAGTAAAAACTCTTTTTCAGAGAGTATAACAAATATCAGTATCATTCCGTCTATTAATCGAATCTCCACCAATAATCCTTTGAAAAAACAATCAACCGCATCGTTTATATACGCTTGACGACGTCTTCGAGAAGAAGCCGGAATGACATTTCAATTTCATTATCCTCCGCTGTGTTTTCATAGAGTTTTTTATCCTTAAAAAGCGTAAATAGATCAAAAAGAACATCCGCAGCCCTTTTTTCGTCTTCACCTTCCGCTATGATCCTGATTTCGGTTCCGTAAGGACTCGAGATTTTATGCAGTTCGATTGTGTCTCGTGCATCCGCTTTGATTCCGGAACCCTCATGTTCGATATAAATTTTGGATTTGAAAAGCCTGGCCGTTCGAACAATATACGAGATAAGGCCGGTATCGAGACCGAATATATGCGTTACCGTCGTTTTCTTTATATACATTGGCTTTTCCGTTTCTTATGATAGAAAAAGAGTTCGTTTACGTCAATATTTATGTCTTGAAATATCATGAAGGTAACCGTTTTTCTCTCCGGAATGCCTGCGTTTTGGTACCGTCAACAGAAATGGTCGAT